>NZ_JBYHFP010000003.1:0-291501 GCF_057669885.1 Sporosarcina sp. Y1011
TGTCTTTGTCTTTGTCTTTGTCTTTGTCTTTGTCTTTGTCTTTTTCTATATTTTTCTCCTTATTTCCTTTGTCCTCTTTATCCTTTTTGTTTTCTTTATCCTTCTTCTGCCCGTTATCTATCTTTTTACTTGGTTTCTTTTTCTTCTTTTCAACCAATGGTAAATTAAAGTCCTTGTTAGGCAATTCACTCATGGATTTATTCACTATTTGTTGGAAGATAGTTGTGACTGTGACACCACTAGTTGCTGTCAAGTAATGGTCTTGATCAGTTTTATCATACCCTAACCAAATTGCACCAACGATGTCTGGCGTATATCCAACAAACCAGTGATCCTTTGAACCAGCTACACCCGGGAAAGGTAGTTGTGTCGTACCGGTTTTTCCAGCTACGTCTATTCCGGTTATCTGTGCATTTTTAGCTGTTCCGTTTTCCACAACATCTTTTAGCATATACGTCATCTTTTGAGCAACTTCCGGTTCTGTAACTCGGTCAGATTTCCCACTCCAACTTCCAACTATTTTTCCTTCAGCATCCTTTATTTCTGAAATGGCATGAGCTTGCATCATTATTCCATCGTTAGGAAATGCGGAAAAAGCCTGGGCCATTAACAAGGGTGACGTTCCACGGTGTAGGCCCCCTAGTGCTAGTCCGAGATTATGATCTTCTTTTTCTAAAGGAATACCAAACCGTTCAACTGCACTAAAACCCTCTTCAACGCCCATTTCATTTAATAGCCAAACTGCGGGTATATTATAAGAATTAATAAGTGCATCATACATTGTGACTTGTCCACGGTATTGTTTATCAATATTTTGCGGTTGATAGCCGTCTATATTGATTGGTTCATCAACCAGCATATCCCCAAAGTCATAACCCTGCTCCAATGCAGATGTGTAAACAGCGAGTGGTTTTAATGCTGATCCGGGTTGCCTTATTAAATTTGTCGCATTATTAAATCGTTTGTAAGTATATTCTCCTCTTCCTCCAACTAACGCGCTAATCCCACCTGTTTTAGGATTAATAAATACGGATCCACTTTGAATCAGTTGATCAGGCTTGCTATCTGGAAAATTGTTTTCATTCTGAAATACTTCTTCCGTAGCGTCCTGAATAATAGGATTCAGTTCCGTATAAATGTGAAGCCCCCCAGACAGCACTTCATTCTCAGTTAACTTGTACTTATCTACTGCTTCCTGGATTAGATAATCAACATAATATGGATAATTCCCTTTATAATCTACCGTCTCTTTATCCGTTAATACAATGGGTTGATCTAGGTTTTTTTCAAAATCCTTTTGACTGATGTATCCTTCGCTCTTCATTAATGACAGCACGATATTTCTTCGATCAACCGCTTTTTCCATGCTTTTATAAGGCGATAAGTTAGATGGGGCTTTGACTATGCCCGCTAGTGTAGCTGATTCGTTTAATGTTAGTTCACTAACATCTTTACCAAAATAGACTTGCGACGCTCGCTGAATTCCCCATGCGCCTTCGCCAAAATAAATTCGATTTAGATAGCGTTCCATGATTTCATCTTTTGAGTACTTTCTCTCAATTTTCTTAGTAAATATAAGTTCTTTGAATTTACGTGTATAAGTGCGTTCCGCTGTTAGAAATACATTTTTCGAAAGTTGTTGCGTAATTGTACTACCACCAGAAACGACTTTACCTGAAACTAGATTTTGCATGAATGCTTTGGTAATGCCAAAGTAATTAATACCGTTATGCTTATAAAAATGTTGGTCTTCTGTAGCGACAAAAGCTTCAATGAGTTCTTTTGGAATTTGGTCCAGACTAACTCCTTCAATTTTGGAGTTAGAAACTTTACTTGCTACCTCGCCATTTATATCATAAATAAATGTAGGTCTTGGTTCAACAATATCCAATTTACTTACATCGCTAAACGATATTAAAATAGTAAGTACCAATAGACCAAACAAGATAACGCCTATAGAGACTACTAATAGTCTACTAATGAGTTTTTTTGATTTAAACCATTCTTTCATGCCGCTTAATCGTGTCTGTTTTTTCCTACGTTCCATTCTACTCAAACCAATACCACCTTCTATATTGTTGCAAAAAAATCATGAAGCCATAAATTACACAGACTTCTTGACAATGCATACCTGGTATCCAACACTAAACTAAAGCCAATACAATATCAATAGTGTCAATGTCGCATTCGGTGCTGCTTACAGATGCCCTTGTCCATGCGTGTGCTTGAAAACAATAAATACGATCCAACCTTACAATTGGCTTTTAGATAATGTATTCCATGTTGACCCAAAAAAGACAGAACAATATTAATCTTCAGATTGCAATGAGTGTAGGGACAGAAAATTCTGTTACACTTGTTAATATATACAAAAAGAGAACTATATTTCTCTAAATAGGTATACAGCCGTATGAGTTTGAATAATTAATAGAAGTTATTGCTATTGATTTATTTGACAATCCACTTATTCCTAATCGGAATCGGATTCATTGGCGACCCAGCGAGTGCACATCGTATTAATACAATTATTCAAAACCGAAAACGGAGGGATTTCATGAATAAAATCATCGAAGTGAGTGGGCTGTCAAAATCATTTGGGAAATTGGAAGCTGTGAAGGATATCAACTTTCACGTTGAAGAAGGTGCTTTGTTTTCATTTTTAGGTGCAAATGGCGCAGGTAAATCAACGACCATATCCATTTTATTAACGCTATTGAAACAAGATACAGGCGAGGTGAAAGTAAAAGGATACACCTTAGGAAAACAAGACGATAAAATTCGGCAGGAAATTGGCGTCGTCTTCCAAGACAGCATATTGGATCCTTTGTTAACAGTCGAAGAAAATTTACAAGTTCGAGCATCTTTTTATGGAATGTCGAAGGAGGAAAAGAATAAGGCAATTCAACGAGTAACGGCTATTACAGATTTACATTCATTTATTAAACGTCCTTACGGAAAACTATCGGGCGGTGAAAAAAGAAGAACTGATATTGCTCGGGCACTCATACATACGCCCTCGATTTTAATATTAGATGAACCGACAACCGGCCTCGATGCCGGGAGCCGAAAAAATATTTGGAACACGATTTTACAACTTCAAAAAGAAACAAAAATGACTGTTTTTCTAACGACGCATTATATCGAGGAAGCGGCCAATTCTGATTATGTGGTTGTGATGAAAGCGGGAGAAATCATTGCAAAAGGAACACCTGAACAACTAAAAAACGACTATGCATCTGATCTCTTAGTCATCACAGCAGTCGATGAGAGAGCGATGAGGAGCTTATTATCCGAAGCTGAAATTGAATATAAAGTAGATAAATCACTATTCTATGTTCCGCTACAAGAAACAAAATCGGCAGTTCCAATACTAGTGAAACATGCAGATTATATCTCTTCTTTCGAAGTCCGAAAATCAAGCCTAGATGACGTGTTCATCGCAATTAACGGAAAGGACGTGAACAGCGATGATGGCATTCACTAAAAGGAATATTTTATTATACTTCCGTGACAAAACAACAATCTTCTTTTCATTTCTTTCAGTTATTATACTCATCGCTTTGTATGTTCTTTTTCTAGGAGATTTAACGTCAAAAGGACTTCCTGACTTCCCTTCAAAAAAATTATTACTCGCCTCCTGGTTCATTGCAGGAATTCTCGCGATTACTTCGATGACGACTACTTTAGGGTCATTCGGTATTCTAGTAGAGGATCGGACACATAAAAGGTTTATGGATTTTTATGCCTCCCCTATTTCTCGTGCTAAATTAGTTGGCGGCTATATATTAAGTGCATTATTTATTGGGTTTATCATGTGTATATTTACATTAATCGTTGCAAACGTCTTTCTTTTACTATCTGGCGAGGGACTGTTGGCTTTTGACAAGACAGTCTTATTGGTTGGTGTCATACTATTAGCAGTTGTCTCAAGTGGCTCAATGGTTCTGTTTGTTGTCTCATTTTTCAAAACAACAAATGCTTTTGCCGCCGCAAGCACAGTCATTGGCACGCTGCTCGGTTTTTTGGCAGGCATCTATATTCCAATCGGCACGTTACCCGACTACCTTCAAACAATCGTAAAATTATTCCCTGTTTCCCATTCTGCCTCGCTGTTTAGACAACTTTTAATGGAAAATTCATTGGTCGAGGCTTTTGCAAATGCACCTCCTGGATTAAAGGAAGATTTCTTATCCAATATGGGCGTCGTTTATGAAATGAATGGCCAAACAATAACGAAATTGATAAGCGTACTCTATTTAATAGGTACAACGATTGTCTTTTTCATCCTTTCACTTATCGTTATGAATAGAAAAGAGAGAAGTTAATCCATCACATTCAATAAGTGCTTGGAAATAACGATAGCCCCTGACTGAATCGTCAGGGGATACTGAGTAATTATTTTCACGATTATAGACCAACTAAACAGTTTGGTTAGTAGGTAAATTCAGCTTAGACGTACGGTGTCTGGGCTGGGTGATAATGATTCGTCTGTTTCATCAAGTGGATTACCATACTTTTCACATACAAATCCATCCGGAGTATATACCCAATCCTGATTTACACTCGTTGACAAATATTTGTCATCGTAGTTTGATTCAATCTCGGCTTGAGGATATTTTGGTATAATCCATAATTTCATTAACACGTAATAGATAACGAAACCTAGCGGAAGCCCGACAAGATATGCTATTGACAAAAATTTAATTGCGATAGCACTCGCTACTACCCATGCAATTAGACCAGCAGGATTATACCCTTTCATATAGCGAAACTGCCCATCTTTTTTATATAAATCTGGTATATTGACTCTTCTACGCCGGATTAAGAAGTAATCACATATCATAATCCCCCCTATTGCCGATAGCGCTCCGCCATAGAAACCGAGAAATACGTATAAATGTTCCAATATCAACCATGGCATAGTAGCAGTGCCAACAATCCCCGCTAAAACGACACCCATTTTATAACTTATTTTAGGTGCAAGCGCATTTACAAATGCAAGGGTAGCCGGAATTAAGTTTGCAGCATTATTTGTAGACCATTGAGCAATTATAACTAATCCTAATAATGCGATTAGAATTAAACCGCTTTGGTTTTCTTGAATAATCGTAATTGGATTCCAATTACCAGTCGCAATAAAGGCAACTGCTCCAATAAACGCCATAAACGTTGAAAGGATAGGTAATGCAATAATCTGAGCAGCGAAAATGTTTTTATTCCGTTTAAAGAATTTTTTGTTTCCTGAATTAACTTTGATAAAACGTGAGATATTGGGAACATCGACTGCTAATGCTGCCCAAAGAGATAGATTGGCCATGAAGATTAAAAGTAAGGAAGTATTCCCCTCACCCACAAATGTCCAAATATTGTGGCCACCCATTTGAGCTAGACCATCCAAATAAAAATACATCCAAACCGATATACCAATTAATATGGGTGCAGCCAAACTAGCAAACTTTTCTACAGCCTTAATACCTAACATCGTATTAATTACTTGTACTGCAGCAAATAAAACATACCAAATGATCCAATTATCATATCCTGTCAGATATTGAAAGATACCATTTAGAGCAAGGGCTCCTAGGTACGTTTGAATTCCAAACCATGCTGCTGCAACAATTCCTCGAGATACCCCCGGAAAATGGGTACCATATATTCCAAATGGTGCGCGAAGAAAGACTGCAAAAGAAAGGCCATGTTCTGTTCCAATATCCGCTGACAATAACATGACAATACCAATCGTAAAATAGGCAAGTAAAATAGTTAGCATACTAATGATGATTGAATGTGAATTAACAGCATCCCCGCCAAATTGGTAAGCAACAATCATAACAACGATACCGACCCAAATGAAAAAGTAGCCTAACATACCAACTGTACGCCTATTATTTGTTATAGGAAGGATGGACTCTTCTATTAAATGGTTACTTTCGTTATTTTTGCTCATTAATCGTTAGCCCTCCTGGTATTGGATACTTTTATAGAAGCTAAATGGCGGTTTTAGGTATTTTGCATTCTAGATGTCTAGTTCAGATCAACTTTCTTTTGAAAATCCCCTTAATTTATAATGCTTCAAAGAATGGATGATTTTTTAGCAATCACCCTTCCTTTGAAGCATCTTTATCAACATGAAAATTTAGTGAGTATATAACTCTACTTTACCTCTTTGTGCTCGCAGTTTTTTTCTAATTTCTATTGAGCCTTCTACATCGAGTTTTCTATTATTAATGATGACCCCGTAATCCCTTAGAGCCGTTTCTGCCGAGACATAATCATCCAATACATCTTCATATACTTGTTCTGCTGGCCTGTCTAGAGGATCACCATAGCCGCCAGAGGATGGGACCGAAACCATAATCGACTCTCCTGCTTTAAGCGTATAGCCGTTTAATTTGGAACTAAGATGTTCTGGATTTGTATCTGGATTCTTAATGAGGCTTGCGCTAGTGCCCGGCAATCCTCCTTTGAATCCCCATGGACGTACAGTATGTTTATCCCCCTCCATTGTCATAAATCCATCAGTTAACATACGATTTTTACGGACAATTCCAAGACCTCCACGCCAGCGACCCGCACCGCCCGTATCTTCACGCAATTCATATCTATCACAAACCATTGGTACATGCATGTCGAGATCCTCTATCGGGTTGTTACGGGTGTTCCATGAGCTGAAATCCATTGCATCCATTCCATCTTGTCCTGGACGACCGCCATAGGAACCTTCGTTAACTTCAATATATACCCAGTAGTCGCTATTCTTATCTAGGCCTGCATAGGAAGCAAATTGGATATTGGCTGAGCTGCCTGCACATGTTTGTTCCGGCAGTACTGGTGCTAACGCTTTGATGATCAAGTCCGCAACTGTATTTACCTGATTCGCTCGACTAAATGTAGCAGCTGGTTTAATCGGATTAAATATACAACCTTCTCGAGCTGTTACTGTAATCGGACGGAAAGTTCCATGATTGGGTGGGATGAATTCTTCATGTACAGCAGTGTCTAAAAATATGGAACGCAACACACTGTAAACGCTTACACAAAGGGCACCTGAATACGACGCATTGAATGCCGTAGGTGTCTGATCCGCCGAGCCGGATACATCCACTTCTAATTCGTCCCCTTCGATATTTATTTGTACATGTACTCTTAGTCGTTTGTCCAAATTACGACCGTCGTCATCTAACCATGATTCTGCTTCATATGTCCCATCTGGAACCTTTGCAATCTGTTGCCTCATCACACGCTCTGAATAGTCCATAAGCTCTTCTGAGGCCTGTAGCACTGTATCTTTTCCGTATTTATCCATCAATTCAACGAAACGTTTAACACCGAGACGGCAACCAGCTACTTGAGCTTCTAAATCACCTAGTACCTCTCGAGGTGTCCGCACATTTTGACGCACAATCTCGGCTACTGTCTCATTTCGCACTCCTTTTTCATAGTACTTAATGCCATTCATGATCAATCCCTCAGCATATATATCAGGAACGTCAACCATTAATCCAGGTTGTGCCCCGCCGATATCCAGATGATGTGCTGAAGTTCCTGCATATCCAACTATCTCGCCATCATAAAATATCGGTTGACAAAGGGCGATATCCGGTGAGTGTGAAGCACCAGCATATGGATCGTTATTCCAAATAATATCGCCAGGATTTATATTATCTCCCAAGACACTTTGAAATCCTTTGATATACCCCGGTAAACATCCTAGTTGCATTGGTGTTGAATCAGCTTCAGCGATTGTATGGCCAAACTTATTAAATACACCCGCTCCTAAATCTTCTGATTCACGAATAAGCGAGGAGTATGCCATCCGTTCAATTACATGGGCCATTTCTTTCGCAATTGTATGAAGTGCACCGCCAATAATTTGCAGTGTTACAGGATCCATTTTTCCCCTGGTTTCATTTATCAACGTCATGTCATTACTCTCCCCTTTATATACCAATTTTTTCTAGCTGATGTTCTTTTTCTACTGTTATATTTTTAGCTGCTACTAAAAGTGTACCGTAAATTGAAACAGTAGCTTCCCAGTTTGGTGGAATTAATGTTGTAGAATCGCGTTGCACGACAACTGCTGGTCCGCTTACTAAGTCAAAGGCTAGTAACTTGTCTCGTTTGAATCGTGGTGTTGGTATGCGCTTTATTTCCCCATCTATTTCAAAAACAGTATCACGTACGTATGCGATGGCCTCTTCAGGGTTATCCCTATTTCCTTTTTCCAATTTAGGCAATTCCATAGGTGGTATATTACCAGTTCCAATGACACGTAAAGTTATAATCTGTACATGCGTATCTGGGAAATGATGTCCATATTCTTGTTCATGTACCATATGGAAGTTCTTATGAATTTCTTTCATTGAATCTTCTGTCAGTTCACCTTCTGGTAGCGGAACGCGTAATTCTATTCCCTGACCAACATAACGACATTCTGCAATTTTTTCAATACCAATAAACTCTGATTCAATGCCATCCTTTTTTAATTGCGTTTTAGCTTGATTCACTAGTCCATTAAAATCTACATTGATTTTAGCAATGAGCTCTTCAGTAATGTCCTCTGAACTCGCTACACGTGATTTTATGAAATCATATTTAAGGTTTCCTACCAACAGACCTATCGCTGCGGCGACTCCCGGATAAGTTGGAACAACAACTGATTTGGAATCGACCGTGTCAGCCAACTCAACGGCATGTAATGGACCTGCCCCGCCAGCAGCAAACAAAGAATACTCTCTAGGGTCTGTCCCTTTTTTAACAGAGCTTGCACGGATTGATAATGCCATATGGCTATTGATAATCTTAAGTACGCCTAGAGCAGCTTCTTCTGTGCTCATATTCAGCTGTTTGGCAAGTCTTTCCATCGCCTCGAAACTAAGCTGTGGATCTATATCGAGTTCCCCACCGAGAAATTGTTCTTTATCAAGTCTACCTAACACAATGTTAGCGTCAGTTACACAGGGATCTTGACCGCCTTGGTTGTAACAAGCTGGACCTGGATTTGCACCCGCGCTTTTTGGCCCTACTCTGAAAGCGCCGCCAGCGTCAACGTATGCGATTGACCCACCGCCAGCACCTATTGTTTCTACATCAACCATTGGAGTGAGCACTGGTGAACTATTAACAGTAGCATCAAGAGAGTTGACAAGCTTAGCTACTCTATTTGGAATGACTGATATGTCAGCAGAAGTCCCACCAATATCTACACTAATCAAGTTATCGATATTATCTAATTCTCCCCATCTGACTGCGGCTAAGACACCTCCAGCTGGTCCTGATTTCAGTAAAGTGACAGGTGTTGCAGTTGCCATCTCAACGGATGCCATTCCTCCAGATGATTGCATAATGTGTAATTTCCCCTTGCTACCAATACTTTCTAGTGAATTTACCAAATGGTCTACATAACGACTTACCTTAGGCGCTACATAAGCATTCATGGCTGTCGTACTAAACCGTTCATATTCTCTAATTTGCGGGACTACTTCACTAGATGTAAAGCACTGCACTTCTGGCCATAATTCATTTACAATTTCTTTTGCTCTTCGTTCATGAACGTCATTAATGAACGAGAACATGAAACAAACAATTACAACGTCAACATCTGACTCTTTTAGTTGTTGAACAGCCAAACGCACATCTTCTTCATTTAAAGCTGTCGTAATTTCGCCATTTGGAGCAGATAATTTCTCTGTAATTGGAAGCCTATTGCGACGCTTTACCAATGGTTCTGATTGCCATGGTAAATCTTGTTGAATCGAAAAATTTTCAACCTTTTTGTGACGTGCAATGTGTAAAATATCCCTGTAGTTTCTTGTGGTTAACATGCCTACAGTCGCTCCGTCTCGTTCAATTGTAATATTTGTAGCAACTGTCGTTCCATGCAGAATATAATCTACATCGGAAAGTGGTATATCTGCATTTTCACATATTTCTTTAATGCCTTTAACTACCCCAATCGATTGATCTTCAATTGTACTTGGTACCTTATGGACAGTGAATGTATTTGTTTCTTCACTTATTATTATTAGATCGGTAAATGTGCCCCCAACATCAACTGCAAGTTTAGCCTTAGCCATTATGTGCACCCCTTTTTTGAGTAGAATCAAAATTGAATTATTCCATTATTTTTTTCAAGCCATGAAAAGTACGAACAAAAATTCTTCTTTAATTCAATTGCAGAATAAAAGGTAGAAATCTACGAAGCTAGTCCTATCCATAAAAACAAGTTTGGGTTGAGTCGGTTTCAAGTACCTGACTCTGCTTCTTACGTTTAGTTGGCATACCTTCTTTCCCATTCGCGTATATTTGATCCTTCATTAATGATATTCGATTTTACGACACCAATTCCTGCACGTTTATTTTTTTCACTTCTAGTAGTTACAAAATTTACGCAATTATAAAAAAAGAAAAGTGCCTTCTTCAAATCCGAATTTATGAGAATAATTTCTCAACCTTTCACAGACCAGAAGAATGCACTTCAATAACACAAGGACACAAATTATTGAACTATCTTTCTTGAATCTTAGACTTTTTGCGAGATTACATCATTGACGGTTCTTAACCAACTTCTTCAAATCCACACCATTCAAGGATGTTTAGGACGTTAATTTCAACACATTGAAGCCACTCTTCCAGGTTTAACCATTCATCAGCACCATGTAAATTACCGCCAGTTGGACCGTAAATGATTGTCGGAATATCCAAGTGTAGAATAGATAAGCGAATATCACTAAATGTAGGCATTCCTAGAATCTCAGTGTCTTTCCCAGTAACTTTGTCAATATTTGACTTAGACAATGTTACAAGAGGATGATCTGGACTAATTTCTGCTGCACTTGTTTGCCATTCCCAACTAATTACAGGTGGATGTTCAGTTAGCCATTCATCATTAGCTGCAACTTTATTAATCGCTGCTACAATTTGCGCTTTTACATCTTCTAGTTCCTCATTTGGTGGATAACCAATTGTTCCCGTTAGTTCACATTCGGCTGGAACTTTATATGCCCAATCACCAGCACTTATAATTGCTGGCGTTAAGTTAGTTGAACGAACTGGCATATTGGAAGCTTCAAAATATCTTTCAAAAGGTGCGTATTTAATCGTTTTAGCCCGTTCCTCATCTAACTCTATTAACGCTTCATATATTTTGATAGCCTTACCAATCGCATTTACACCAATTTGTCCATTCAAATTATGTGCAGCAAGCCCTTTGACTTTGACTTTAAAAATAAGTCCTCCAGCACAGGCAATCTGAGGTGCTAAGCCCGGAGTCAGTGGGTGTGGATAAATACAAGCATCTGCCTTAAATCCTTCCTCTTGCAATCGTTGAGTCATTGCAACGGCACCTGCAGCGCCTCCGACTTCCTCATCTACAACAGATATTGCCGTAATGTCTGCATTGGGTTTTAAACCTAAGTTATGAATAATTTCTAATGCCGCAAGGATAGATCCAAAACCACCTTTGTTGTCAGCGGTTCCTCGTCCATACATGATGCCCTTATCAATTACCCCCTCAAGTGGCGGATAACTCCAATGAACAGGATCTCCTACAGGAACAGTGTCTACGTGAGTAAACATTAATAACGATTTCCCTTTACCACCCGAACCAGCCCATTTTCCAACCACATTTGGTCGACCTTTAAAGCCAACCTTCCGCTCAACTTCTGACTCTGTGTATTCCGGGTGATTTCGAACCGAATCATCTGCTTCGAACGTATCAACATCAAGGCCAAGGCCAACCATTATCTTGCGAATATGTTCCTGAACAGGACCTTCATATCCTGATTCACTTGGGATTTGAATTAATGTCTGGAGATCGGACACTAGCTTTTCCCGATTTTCTTTTAAATAAGTACTAACTCTTTCTTTTACATCGCTAGATATCGCTGTTGTCATTTGAACATTCCTCCACTACTTTAATTTCAAAAACAGAAATCATGTATATGTTCCACCCGAATATACATTTAATTCTGAATCTTTGATACAATTAGCTTATAATAGAAGAATGCAAATGTCTAATACTCATTTTAGTAGACTTTAATACTTTAAAAATATCAAGGGGGAATATATACTTATGGAATTACGTCATTTGAGATATTTTATTGCTGTAGCAGAAGAACTTCATTTCGGAAGAGCGGCTAACCGCCTTCAAATTTCACAGCCCCCCTTAAGTCAACAAATTAAACAACTTGAAACTGAATTAGGTGTATTGCTTTTTTCAAGAACGAGACAGCGTGTAGATTTAACCACAGCCGGGAAGTCTTTTCTTATGAATGCCTATAAAATTACGAATCTTACCGTTCAAGCTTGTGAAGAAGCAAAAAGAGTAGATCGAGGTGAATCTGGGCAATTAATATTAGCCTTTACAGGAGCAATTGCCTTTGAACTACTCCCAAAAATTCTTAGAGGGTATAAAGAAAAATATCCGAATATAGATGTCATTTTAAAACAAATGACAACAGCAGAACAACTATTATCTTTTCAAAATAAAACGATTCATGTTGGTTTAGTCGTCATGCCAGTAACTAGCAAATCAGTAAACATCGAACTATTGCATGAAGAGCCATTTATTGTGGTATTACCGAAAACACACCATTTAGCTCAGCAAAAAGGAGAAATCAATTTAGCTAACCTTAGTAATGAACAATTCATTATGACTCCTAGAAATTCAGGTGAAGGTTATTATGATTCTATTATAAATCTTTGTCAGACTGCGGGCTTTAGTCCAAAGAAAACGCAAGAAGCAGAAGAATTGCATACTGTTGTCTCCCTCGTCGCTTCGGGGATGGGGATTGCCATCTTGCCTTCATCCATTCAATTTGTAAAAAACGATGATATTGTCTATATTCCAGTAAAGCATGATTTTCCGACATACAATACTGGCGTAGCTTGGAGTAAAACGGAAATTTCTCCAGTTATGCATTCCTTTATTTCATTTCTAAGAGAATCAATTATTCCCGATTTAGCTAGTGGAAATGGTCAGAAAGTATAACTTTAAAATGTTTTTTGTTATTCATTGTAGGTGAGTTATCTATTATGAAAATGATAAGTTCCTATATAAGCAACACATTTTTTCAGAAAAAATATGGTATAGGGGTTACTAATTAAAACCCATATACCATACTTTTGTGCCAAAATTTAACCTACTAGAACGTTTCGAAAGTTACTCAATTGGTCAAAGAGCTAGTGCAATGCAAAAATCCATCGCCACACTTATCATTTTGAAGCTGAAACAGTTTTATTCTTGTTCTCTTTACTATTCTGTAACTTTAGAAGGTCTAAGAAATGATCGTCTCGTGTATGAATGGCTTTTTCACCATGATCATCATAGTTGTAAAAACCTTTATTTGTTCGAATGCCATGTTGATTATTTTCTACCATTTCTGTTAAGAAGGAAGGCACTTCTCTTGTATTCGATAAGTCTTCCATAATATTTCCAACCATTGCCTTTGTTGTTTGGAGACCAGCTAAATCTTGACTCTCCATTGGACCACAGAAAGCCCATTTAAAGCCCATGCTTCCTTTCATGGCGATGTCGATATCTTCAGCTGTAGCGACACCCATTTCCATTAAGTGGAACGCCTCGCGAAGCATAGCTACTTGAACACGGTTGACGATAAAACCTGGAATCTCTTTTTTTAGCACGACTGGAGATTTTCCGATTTCCTTCATTAAATCGTAAGTTGTGTTTATAATGTTTTCATCAGTCTTCTCGAATTTGACGATTTCCACAATTGGTACAAGTTGTGGCGGGTTAAAGAAGTGCGTAATGATAAATCTTTCCGGATGCTTTGCTCTTTGCGTTAAATCTTTCAATGGAAAAGTAGAAGTATTAGACGAAATAATCGTTTTATCAGAGACAACGCTCTCAATAATTTCATAAATATCTAGCTTGTTTTCGAGAACCTCCGGAATGGATTCAAGAATGAAGTCAGCTTCCTTAATTGCTTCAAGCACATCTGTTGTATAGGTGACACGGGCTAATGCCTGTTCCATTTCATTATTGGTCAGCATGTCTTTTTCGACCATAATTTCCAAACTGTTTGTCATGAGTTCTCGTGCTTTTTCCAGGGATGTCTCGCGTCGAGCTTGTATATGTACATGCATGCCTGCTAGTGCAAATAATTGAGCAGCACCATGCCCCATAATTCCTGCTCCTAGTACCGTTATGTTTTTCATTTGAATACCCCATTTCCTCTGTATTTTTTTTATTCATTACATCGTAACGCCCGTTCATCTACCTTTATTAGTAAAGCAGGTTTGGAGTCTCAAACCTGCTCGTCTTAATTAAGTAGCTATAGGTTATTCCGTAATCGAACTTGCCTGCACGTCAAGAACAGGCACCTTTTTAGGTTTTCTATCTATCAAGAAAACGGCCAATGCTGCAATAACGCCCGGTAATGCAAAGACCATAAAATTGAATTGTAGAGATAAAGTTGAAGCCAGTAAAAAACCTCCAAGCAGAGGACCTACGATTCCCCCGATACGTCCAATTCCTAAAGCCCAACCTAAGCCCGTAGAACGAATGGAAGAAGGATAGTACTGAGAAACATAGGAATTGGCAAGGTTTTGAGAACCGATCGTTGTCGCTCCTGCAATAGCGACCAATACGTATAAAAGGAGCATATTACTTGTAAATCCTAAACTCATAATCGTAATCGCTGCAACAATATAGAACATAATAAGCGCTTTTTTAACGCCCCAAAGATCAGCTAACCAGCCCATCATAATGGCTCCAACTGTTGCTCCGACATTCAATGCAAGCAGAAAACTTAAACTAGATCCAAGTGGAAATCCTGCTTCATTCATTAATTTTGGCAACCACGTATTTAATCCGTATATCATGAGAAGTGACATGAAATAAGCTATCCAGAACATGACCGTCGAAGATGCCCTGCGTTCAGTGAATAATGATTTGACTGGTGAACCAGACATTTCACTACCGTTCATAACAAAGCGTTCACGTTTCTTTGGACTGTACAATGGATTGACTTTAATGAGTAATTCTTTCACCTGTTTGTATTCTTTCTTTTTCATATGTGATCCTACCGTGTCAGGTAGCGAACGTGCTAAAAACGGGAGAAGCAATAATGGCATAGCACCAAAGAAAAATACAGATTGCCATCCGAAGTACGGGATAATCACCATACTAAGCGTGGCAGCAATAACTCCTCCGATTGAAAAACCAGCCATTATGGTAGCAATCATACGACTCCGCGTTCCTTTTGGAGAATAATCACTTACGAGAGCGATGACATTCGGCATAACCCCACCTAATCCTAAACCTGTTATAAATCTGCAAAGTCCAAATATCTCGGGACTAGGAGCGAGTCCCGCAAATAGCATAAAGAGACTGAAAATAAAAGTACAGATTAAAATTACTTTTTTCCTACCAAATCTGTCTGCCATTGTTCCGAAAATTAATGCCCCTAACATCATCCCAATTAAAGCATAACTACCAATCATGCCTGTCTCAACTGCTGATATATTCCACTCATCCATTATGATTGGCACGACAGCCCCATAGACTGTCAAATCATAACCGTCAAACACCATGATCACCGCACCCCAAAAGAGCAGCATGCCGTGAAACTTATTAAATTTTGCCTTTTCAATGACTTCTTCAGCATTTGTAACTTGCATAATTTAGCTCCCTTCACTACAGTTTGTTTTTCACCCAGGTAGCTTTCTAGCTCCTCCGTTATCTACTAAAACAATATTCCTTGTTTCAATAGATAGGGAATTCTAAAAAAAGTCCACGTAAAGTGGACTTTTCGGCGTACACTAAGTATTACCACGCCTGACATTTCGCTTTACTTTACTCTATTTACAGATTTTTGGCTGGCTTATATATTTCAGGAGATATTTGTGTCGATTGTATCGAATTCTTCTTTTCACGTACTAAGGAAATAGCAATAGCGGCAATAATTCCCGGAATAGTCAATACCAAAAAGTTTTGTTGTAGCGGCAAATTAGCAGCCAATAGAATCCCTCCGAACATTGGGCCAACGATTCCACCTAATCTACCTACACCAGATGCCCATCCTATACCTGTTGATCGAATTTCAATTGGATAATATTGTGAAGCGTAAGAATATAGGATAATTTGTGTTCCGATCGTTGTAGCACCTGCGATTGCTACAAGAACATATAGCACAAATGCATTGGGCTGAGTTCCCATTAAAGTTAAAGAAACTACATTCAAGCTGAAATAGATGATCAACACTTTTTTAGTATCCCAACGGTCTGCCAGCCAACCGCCAATAAGCGACCCTAAAATACCACCTACATTTAACACTAAGAGAAACATTAAACTTGACCCTAAAGCATACCCTGCTTGGGACATTAACTTTGGTAGCCAGGTACTTAAT
The DNA here is from genome assembly GCF_057669885.1 of Sporosarcina sp. Y1011. Taxonomy (NCBI): domain Bacteria; kingdom Bacillati; phylum Bacillota; class Bacilli; order Caryophanales; family Caryophanaceae; genus Sporosarcina; species Sporosarcina sp. Y1011. The sequence goes on from NZ_JBYHFP010000003.1 coordinate 16,371, forward strand.
CCATAAGTGATTAATAAGCATAAAAAAAAGTTTGTCCAAAATAATAAAGTACTCGAAGTCCGTCCATTTTCAAATAATTTTTTTACAGGAATACCTGTTCTAGAAGGAATCACCATTTCATACTTGTCATCATCCCGAGGCGTATAAGAAGGATCGAGTTTGGATAATAACTGGCCGACCTCTGTCTTTTTATTTTTGGCCACAAGAAACCCAAGTGACTCAGGTAGATACTTGTATATCAAAGGTATGGCAAGTATAGGCAAAGCACCGACTAAAAACATTGATTGCCAACCAAAATTGGGAATAAGGAAGATTCCTAGTCCTGATGCTAAAATCCCACCTACTCCATAGCCGCATAACATTAGCGTAACCAACGTATTTTTCATTTTTCTAGGTGCGTACTCGGTCATTAATGCTACTGTAACCGGGAACACCCCTCCTAATCCTAAACCTGAAACAAAACGATAGATTCCAAATTCCGTAGGGCTATTGGCAAATGCAATTAGACCCGTGAAAGAGGTGAAGAGAAGCATACAGAAAATTATAATCTTTTTACGTCCAATTTTATCAGCCAGTGGTGCAAAAATAAATGCTCCAAACATCATACCAATTAGAGCATAGCTTCCTATGGTACCTGCTTGAACGGATGTTAACGACCATTCATCCATTAATACAGATACAACAGCACCATAAACCACTAAATCAAATCCGTCACAGACAATGATAAAAGCACACCAAAACACAATAAGGGCGTGAAAACGGTTAAATTTTGAATTATCTACGGTACGGCTAACATCGATTGAACGCAGAATTTTTTCCTCCTCTATGAACGCTAATGTTATTCAGGTGCCTAATAAAGCATTGGAATTTATTTAGAAACAGCCATTTCATGCAAACCTAAAAATTTAAGCGCATTTTGCCCTAGAATTAGTTGAGCATCTTCCTCTGACAATGATGTCAATTCGTCAACAACTCTACCTGATGGCGCTTCACGTAGTAAGAACGGGTAATCTGATCCAGCAATGATTTGTTCCGGACCAAATCGTTCAATCATGTATTGAAGATTCCTAGGGTCGTAAACGAGAGAATCATAATATAATTTCTTTGCATAATGACTCGGTGGATGCACAGTATTTCTGATTTCCGGCCAAACTTCCCAAGCTTTGTCCATTCTAGGCAATAAATACGGTAAAGAACCGCCGCCATGCGCAAAACATATTTTCAAGTCAGGGAACTTGTCCATCATGCCACTCATAATTAAACTACCTGCTGCAAGTGCCGTTTCAGAAGGCATTCCAATACTATACATAAAGTTATGTCTCGGCATTCTCTCTCCGCCTAATGTCTTCCATGGGTGAACGAAAAGTGGAACATTCCATTTCTCCGCAGCTTCAAAAAATTTCTCCATGGAGCTGTCATCCAGATTTAGATCATTGACATTGGAGCCAATTTGAATCCCTTTTAACCCTAATTGATTTACCGCTCTATCCATTTCTGCAATCGCAATATCTATGTCCTGCAAAGGGACTGTACCCAAACCGATAAACCGATCAGGTGTCTCATTGACCACTGAAGCGATAAAGTCATTTTGTACCTTCGAAAGTTCTAAACCAGCTTCAGGGTCCGACCAATAAGCAAATGTGACAGGTATCGGAGATAAGACTTGAATATCGATGCCTTCTTTGTCCATATCCGCAAGGCGTTTTTCCACATCCCACGCCTGGTCCGTTATTTTCCGGAAGGATTTACCTTTAATCATAATCTCAGCACCACAATCGCATGTTCGATTCATCGTCGGCCAACGATCATCTCCGTACTTAGCTGCCATATCCGGGAAAAATTCCGGTATGATGTGTGTATGAAAATCAATACGTAAATTCTTTTTAGACAACAAAAACATCCCCTTTTCATTAAATCTTTATAAAAATGGAGTGAGGTAGACAAATAACTCCATCTACCTCACTCGCAAAACCCTATTTTTTTCTACAACTCAAGCTGATTGAATTACAGTAATTTTGTTCCGTACTTGAAGTAACTTTCTGGAGCAACGCTACCCCATAGATCAAGACCCAATAGTCCAACTTCTGGATTCCATTCGATTGGTTCCCAATCTGGTGCGAAGATCAAGAAGCCACCTGTCCAAATTTCTACACGGTTTCCAGAAGGTTCGATGACATAGATGAACTGTGCACCACTTGTACCATGTTTACCTGGGCCCCATTCGATTTTAATATCATTTTCAGCCATTAAGTTCGCTGCTCTGATAAGCTCGTCTGGTGAATCCAAATAGTAAGCCAAGTGATGGAAAAGTGCGCCATCCTGATTTGCATTACGCATTAAAGCAATTTCGTGTGCAACATTTGTACGGCTCAACCATGAACCGATACGAACATCCTCCTGATTTTGAACATAATAACGGTGGTGAATGCCTAGTAATTCACTCCACCATTTCTGCTCTTCTTCCACATTATTCACCATAAAGTTGACATGGTCAAAGCGGCGTGGTGATACCCCTTTACCTGTGTATTTACTAGGATGACTTGGTAGTTTCGAAGCAATCTCTGGATTACTCGTCCGGTCATACTTTTCTTTCTCCCAATACAATTCAACTGGTAAACCTGCAGGAGATCTAAATTGAATCGAATCTCCCTGTGCTTTTTTCTCTCCAGCTTCAATCCATTTGTGGTCTATGCCCATATCCTTGAATTGTCTTTCAAATGCTTTCAAAGCTTTTTCCGAACTTACGCGCCAGCCGACTTGTTTAACGCCAGATGTATCTGACTGTTTAAGGATAAGTGTATGATGATCGAAATCTTGCCAAGCTCTTAGATAGACTCTGTCGTCTTCAGTATCAGAAACATAAAGACCCATTACTTCTGTGAAAAACCACAATGATTTTTCTAAATCAGTCACGCCAATTTCTACGTGCCCAAGATGTGCAATACTTCTTGTGTACTGTTCTAATTCTTTCAATAGTGATTGTTCCTCAACAATTTTATCAGCTGATATACTCATAATTTAATTTCCCCTATCCAAAGTTTTATTTTTTTAATAAAAGAATACGCTCAATTTAGTAAGACTATATTTTATTTCGTTTGTTCCGAAATTGGTTTTCCGGATTTACCCCAATGCGTTTTAGGTATCTCTGTAACGAGTACTCTAATATTTTCTACTGGTGCATCCAATGTTTCAGAAACCGTTTGCGTAATATTTACAATCAATTCAGAAACTTTCTCTTTAGGTCTACCTTCTATAATACTTACCTGGATTAACGGCATACTTGATCACCTCTCTTGCTTTAGAATTTATTCGGTTACAGTAAATGATACTTCGCCAAGACCATCAAATTTGCCGCTCACTACATCGCCTTTTTCAAGTAACACTGCACCTGTGATTGCACCTGATAGAATGACGTCGCCCTTTCGAACTTTGTCACCTTTTTTAGCAAGCATATTGGCGAGCATTGCAATCGCATTCGCAGGATGACCGAGAACAGCCGCTCCAGCTCCAGACTCTTTCAATTCACCATTAATCGTTAATGTAGCGCCGACTAGATCCAGTTCGAATTGGTCTGGACTTTTCAATGTAGTACCAAACACGACTCTTGAAGTGGAAGCATTGTCTGCCACTACATCAGGCAATGTGAAATTGAAATTTTCATAACGGCTATCGATGATTTCAAGCGCTGGAACAACCAATTCGGTCTTCGCCAACACTTGAGCTCCTGTCACACCTGGTCCTACAATGTCTTCCCCAATTACAAATGCGATTTCCGCTTCCACTTTTGGATGGATCAAATCGCTAAGGGATACTTCCCCTCCGTTGTCGATCAACATATAATCGAAAACGTATCCATAAATTGGTTCATTGACATTCATTTGGTCCATTTTTGCTTTGCTCGTCAATCCCATTTTAGGGCCAACAATCTTACGGCCTTCAGCCAATTTCATTGAAACAAGCTCTTGTTGAACGAGATACCCTTCTTCAACCGTTAATTCGGGCCTCAATCGTGCTGTCACTTTTTCAATTTCACGCTTTTCTACTTCACCAGCAACCAAATAACTAGCAATTTCTTTCACTTTTGTCGCTTCCATTAAATAGCCCCCTTATACACCAATTGCGATTTTTTTCTTCGCTAGCTCGGCTGCCACATCCATGATCATGTCTTCTTGGCCGCCAACCACTTGTAACTTGCCCAATTCCACTAAAATTGACCGAGAATCAATACCGAACTTTTGTGCCGCCTTTTGTGCATGCAACAAGAAGCTTGAATAGACACCCGCATAACCAAGTACAAGACTATCTCTCGTAATTTCTTGTGGTTTTTCTAACATTGGTGCAATCAATTCTTCTGCGATATCCATCATCTTGAATACATCAATTCCTGTTTTAATGTTCATCTTTTCGAGAACAGCTACTGCGACTTCTGTTTGCGTATTGCCTGCTCCTGCTCCAAGACAACGAATACTGCCATCGATTCGCGTCGCACCTTCTTCAATTGCGACAAGTGTATTAGCCAACGCGAGTGACATATTATTATGGGCATGGAATCCGATATCTACAGACAAATTGGCTTTCAACGCGCGAATTCTTTCTCCTACTTGATGCGGTAAGAGTGCACCCGCCGAGTCAACAACGTAGATTGAATCCGCCCCATAGCTCTCCATTAATTTCGCTTGTTCCACGATTTTTTCGGGTGGAGCCATATGGGACATCATTAGAAATCCGACTGCTTCCATTCCGAGCTCTTTCGCTAACGCAATATGCTGATGCGATACATCGGCTTCTGTTACATGCGTTGCGATTCGTGCCATTTTTGCACCAAGTCCCGCCGCCTCTTTCAACTGAGGCATTGTACCAATTCCTGGTATGAGGAGCACTGCAATTTTAGCTTGCTCAACAACGGAGGCTGCTGCCTCGATCAGTTCCATTTCATCTGTCAAAGACAAACCAAATTGCAGTGAAGATCCACCAAGGCCATCCCCGTGCGAAACTTCGATATACGGCACATTCGCCCCATCCAAAGCTTTCGCGACATTCGTTACTTGTTCCACCGTAAATTGGTGACGGACGGCATGACTGCCATCCCTTAACGCTACTTCTGTAATCAATACATCCCGCGTTTCTGCCATTGTTTCTTTCATCTCCTTTTTCACACGATTGCGTTTGCTACTCTATGTTTAGCCCATGCTTCAGCCACTTCCACCGATGCTGCCGTCATAATATCGAGGTTTCCAGAGTAGATAGGCAAGTAATCGCCAGCTCCTTCTACTTCAATGAAGACTGTGACAGATGACCCATCAAAAATAGGCTCTTGTCTGATTCTATAACCCGGCACATACGCTTGAACTTTTGTTTCCATTGCCCGAATAGAAGCGGTAATTTCTTCCCGTTTAGCGTCACCTTCCACCAATACATGAACTGTATCTCGCATTAGAATAGGTGGTTCTGCAGGATTTAAGATAATAATGGCTTTCCCTTTTTTGGCACCGCCAACTTCTTCAATGCCGCGGGAAGTTGTTTGCGTAAACTCATCAATATTTGCTCTCGTACCTGGACCTGCGCTTTTACTAGAAATCGTCGCTACAATTTCTGCATAATCGACAGGCTGTACTTGGTGAATTGCGTTGACAATCGGAATCGTAGCCTGACCGCCACATGTGATTAAGTTGATATTTTCAGCATCCAAATGATCTAGTAAATTGACCGGTGGAACAACGATTGGACCAATTGCAGCAGGTGTCAAATCAATTACTTTTATACCGGCTTCGCCTAATAGTTTTGCATTGCGGATATGTGCTTTTGCTGAAGTTGCATCAAAGACGATATCTGCAAGCTCAGGTCTCTCCATAAATCCATCTATTCCATTATCAATCGTGACATAGCCCAATTCCTTGGCTCTTTTCAAACCGTCCGATTGAGGATCAATACCAATTACCGTTGTTAATTCTAGAACTGTAGATCTACTCAATTTCATCATTAAATCAGTTCCGATATTTCCTGAGCCTAATACGGCCACTTTTACTCTACTCATGATATTCTCCTTTCCTTCTATTAAAAATGAACACTAACTTCTCCCAAATGGGCAAACTTAACTGTGAATGCGTCTCCTTCTTTCGCTTCTACCGCTGCTGAAAGTGCGCCTGAAAGAATTACTTCTCCTGCAAGAAGAGGGATGTCGAAATCCGCCAATCGATTGGCTAGCCACGCAACACATTTCGCAGGATTTCCGAGTGCGGCTGCGCCTACACCCGTATTGACGATTTCACCATTTTTCGTTAGTACCATTCCGATCAATTCAAGATCGACATCTTCTAGCTTTGTCGGTTTCCCGCCAAGGACATAGAAGGCGGATGAAGCATTATCGGCAACTGTATCCGGCAACTTAATCTTCCAGTCTGAAATTCTACTATCTACGATTTCAATCGCAGGCAATATGTAATCCGTAGCTTGTAAGACATCAAGCGTCGTCACATTTGGCCCTCTTAAGTCTTTCTTCAAAACGAATGCGATTTCACCTTCCACTTTCGCTTGAAGGACTCTTTGTTTCGGGACAGCACTTCCATTTTCAACGACCATACTATCGAGCAGATGTCCATAATCTGGTTCATCGACTCCAAGTAGCGATTGCATTGCTTTTGACGTTAGTCCAATTTTCTTTCCTACAATCTTTTGACCATGTGCTACTTTTCTCTCAACATTTTCTAGTTGGATAGCGTAAGCTTCTTCAATAGTAAGCTTCGGCTCAACTGAAGTGAGTGGTGATATGCCAATTAGCGTCTCTTCTGCTTCTACTAATTGATCAGCAAACTGTTTACGTTTCGTTGCAACTTCAGTAGTCATCCCTCTACACTCCCTTTTATAACTTAATTGTGACGTTTGATAGTTCCGAGAAGAATTCAAGGCTATGTGAGCCACCAGTTCTTCCTATTCCGCTATGCTTCATCCCACCAAAAGGTGTTCTCAAGTCACGAAGGAACCATGAATTTACCCAAATAATCGACGCTTTTGTTAACTAGCCACAACCTTTTCACAATTAAAAGGTTCATCCGCCATTAATATTGAATTCGATGGACAACTTTCATAAGCGTCTTCTAAGTCTTCTACCAAATCTTCCGATACAGGTGTATTTCCTATGTTGTCATCTAGGATAGCAAAGGAAATTCCTTCATCATTATAATCAAATAAATCTGGTGCTGCTGCACCACATGCACCGCAGGCGATACATGTATCCTGATCAACCGTCGTGTATTTGACCATTTTGACATCTCCTCATCTAGTTTTTGGTTTACGCACTATTTGCCATACTACCTCTCTCGGAATCATGCAATTTAGTAGATTTCATAACGACAGCTTATAGTGATGAAGTTGCGCCTACTTTTTCTCTTTTCGATTGTTCTTTATCATCCATTATGGTTGTACTGTGCGGAGCTTGAAATCTCACTGTAGGATCTATAAACACTTTTGCATTGCTTACAGCTATAGGCGATTCACCAAATCCAGTCGCAATCAACTTCACTTTTCCTTTATATGTGCAAATATCTCCAGTTGCGTAAATACCGGGAATATTCGTTTCCATATTGGAATTTACAACGATAGAGTTCTTCTCGATTTCCAGTCCCCAATTTCCAATTGGACCAAGAGAAGAAACAAATCCATAATTGACAAGCACTGCATCTGCTTCAATTTCAATTATTCCATCGCCCTTTGCTTCTTTGATGATTACTTTTTCAACTTCCTCATTTCCCACTAATTCTATGGGTATATAAGGAGTTAACACTTCAACTGTTGATTGTTTTAACAACTCAACACTATGCTCATGTGCACGGAACTTATCCCTTCGATGAATAAGTGTGACCTTTTCCGCGATTGGCTCAAGCATTAATGCCCAATCCAGCGCGGAATCCCCACCACCAAACAGAACCACTTTTTTACCGGCAAATTCATTTATATTTGTAACAAAATAATGAAGGTTTTTATCAGCAAATTTATCTTCACCTTCAATATTCATTTTCTTAGGTTGAAATGCGCCGTTTCCAGCAGTAATAATGATTGTTTTTGAGTAATGAATGTCTGTAGATGTCGTTATTTTAAATACATCATCTAGCCCTTTTTCAACAGTCTCCACAGCTTGTCCCAGACAGGTTGTCGTTTCAAATTGGTTCATCTGCTCCGTTAGTCGATCAACTAGCTCCTGTGCCCCTACTTTAGGGAATCCAGCAATATCGTATATATCCTTTTCCGGATACAGAGCTGAAAGTTGTCCTCCTAGTTGTGGTAGGCTTTCAATGATTTTTACAGATGCTTGACGCATACCCGCGTAAAAGGCAGTAAATAATCCAACTGGTCCTCCACCGATAATCGTTATATCAAATACTTCATCCTTTTTATCCATATCCATCCTCCTGAATAGCTTTAAAAGCACTAAAACGCGAGTGTTTAATCCGAAAATTTAGTTTTTTGTAGAGGGAAATCAAGACCTTTATAAAATGAGACTTATTTTCCCGTGAGGTCGTAAACTATCAAGTTTTAGTGTCACTTTCTTTTCTTGTATGATAATTTCATTGTCATTCACAACAAATTTGTAATCGATAACCCCAACGAAACAGTCGAGCACATCACGTTTTGTTCGATAAGTAGAGAAATTGCATCTAACACTCACTTCATTACCTTCTTGGCTTTTGATCCTTACATTGTGGATGTTCCTTACTGTTTTTGAATGTGGATATTCTACATGTGCTTCTTTTTTCAATAATCTTTTCGCTCTCTCTTCTAATCGAGCTCGGTTATCGTCTATATAAAAAATTGATTTTGCTGGATCTGCATCAGGATTGCCAAGTGGTGGGACTTGGTATATACCATCTTTTGAAAATAATGCGGCCCACTCTTCCAATTGCCATTCATCGAGAAGTTCTGCCTCATGATATAGAAAGTCCGTAATTTCTTGACGTGTAATTGTCATATCAAGGCCTCCTCTTTCGCTTCTACTTTCGTTATTACTTTATTCCATTGCCTCCAAAAACTACGCATTTGCTCTTCGTCCGTAGCATGTGGTTGTTCTCTGTTCATTCCTTTGGATATATCATTCCATTGAACTTCTTTATTGTTCAGGTAACCTTCCTGACACAGTTCAAGTGCTTCATTATCATCCGGAGTAGCAAAGCCGCCTGGCCCTAGGAATTCAAGGAAATTATCGTTTCTTCTACGTCTAAATTTGTCACTTTCGCCTACAGGTGCTAGTGAATAACCAGTAACCTCCATATAATCGGGTTCAACCGGATAATATGTCCGAGCAGTAACAGCCATGATGTCGTTAATCACTAAGTTAGGGAATATCAAGATGTTGCGATTATAGTCTGAAATTCTTTCAGCTCTTTCCTCACCGAATCTTTCAACTAACTTATTCTTAAGTTCGTTTATTTCTTCTTTATCTTCTTCTTCCCAAGCTCCTGTCCAATAGGCGACTGGCCTTCCCCAAGGGGCTTTGTATTCAATAACTGCATGGCCGTTTCCTAGGTCTTTGCCCGTACCTTCAAGGACTACTTTTTTCACATTAGGATCCTGTGCCGCTTTAATATCAAAGTAGGTTTTATGTGTCGGCATCCCATGATACAGATCGACACTGTTTTCAGAGATTAACTTCCAGTTTGCACGTACGCTGTATTCCTGTGGATCATCTAGAACTTCCATTCCTAATTCTGATTGATCGGCAACTAGGTCAATGTATTCTTTTGCATTTCCGAGATAGTCTTCTAAGGAGATGGCTTCATTATCAAAGTTTACAAACATGAAACCTCGGTAACTTTCAAGTCGTTTAACCTGTGTCATGTTTTTGTCGCCATCACAGTTAAATGAATCTGGAAAACCATCTTTTCCTGGCATTCCAACTAATGTTCCATCATTCTTAAAACTCCAAGCGTGGTAGAAACATCTAAATACTTTCGTGTTTCCTTCACTTTCTCGGCTTATTAAAGCGCCACGGTGCGGACATGAATTATATAGCGTCCTGATAATCCCGTCACTGCCACGTGTGAATAGCAAGTTTCTTCCGCCAATTTTCCTTCTCTTAAAATCTCCATTTTTCGGTAGTTCTGATTCATGTCCAATATACAACCAACACTTACTAAAGATTTCATCTCTTTCTGATTCCAAAATTTCAGGGTCTGTAAAAACGCTGCGGTGGACTGCAAATTCACATTCTTGTTTGTCTTCACGAATATAACTCTTCATTAAATTTCCTCCTAGGTATAAATCGTATTTAAACTTTAGAGAGTACAATTCAACAGCTTTTGCTAACGGGGATACTAAATTGATTCACCCATCTACGAATCAATTGGTCTACCTTTTAAACTCTGACTTCACCAATGATACGAATCACTTGCCCCTAGATGAATTTCGCTCTATCTGTAGCTGAAATTCTATTTGATCTGCAACTTCTTCTATAAGAAATGTTACATCTATATTGGACTTCTTTTTCCCCCTGCATAGAAAGCGCTTACAATAGGCCTCTATGTAAATGCTTGGATTTCCCTCAGTACTTTGAGGACACTTCCGTAAACTATCAATATAGATTTTCATCGGCAATGCTTAAATCTGGATTGACACTGGTCTCACACCTTCCCATTCATAATCTAACCGCTTTCTAGCGAGCCCTCATATAAGTAATTTTGAAAGTTTATGTATACTTTTGTCCAATTACCAAAGGATTAGCGCTATTTTGTTGCCTGTGCGATAAGTTATTAAATAGTCTGTATATTTGACTTACTCTTAGTATATGGACTACTCTGACTAAAGACCAATCGAATATTTTTTGCATTTACTGTCTTTTTTAAGTTATTTTCTATACATCATTTCTAGGGATAAAGTGATTTCAAAAGAATGGATGATACGAGAGAGGGGGATAAAGTCAGCTTGCATGTGCCTTTGGAATTGATATAATAAAGCAATACGATTCCATAATAATCCGTAAAATGCATTTATTGGCGAAAATACAAACTTAGGGTCTTTTAGACCGGATTTGAGATTGATATCAAAATACACCAATTTACATTATGCTCTTAGGATTCTATTAATAGAAGGAGTGATTGATATGGACCAAACTCAACTAGAAACTTTCCTGGCAATTGCTGAACACAAAAGCTACTCAAAAGCGGCTATATCCTTAAATGTCACCCAACCTACAGTAACCGCAAGAATAAAAAACTTAGAAAATGAACTGCTCTGTCAATTATTCGAAAGAGTGGGAAGAGACATTATTTTATCCCGAGAAGGGAATGTTTTCTTCGAATATGCGACAAGTATATTGACTTATATGAACCATTCAAAAGAAGTGACCAACTCATCCAACTTCCCCAATATAAGAGTGGGCTTTTCACCAGGTTATTCATATACATTCATCATCGAGCTATTAACCGCCATTGTATCCATTGATAATTTGGGCATAAAAATTATTGAAGGGGAACACTCCAATTCATTAAACAAACAAATCTTATCTGGTGAAATGGATCTCGTTTTCACCAGAAATGTTTTGTCACATAAGCCCGAAGTTGTCTCTGAATATCTATTCCCAAATAAACTAGTTGTCGTACTTGGGAAAACGCATCCCCTTGCCAATAAGGAAGTGATCACTCTTGATGATTTAGAAAATGAAACATTGATTAGTTACCATCACACTTCCAGCCTTTGGACAGAAATTGAACAACTACTAATCGGCATCCCCAATATAAAACGTATTGAAGTTGCTAATAACGAAATGTTAAAAAAAGTAGTCGAAAGCGGTTTAGGTATCGGGATTACGCCAGTGCTAGGAGTAGATTTAATAAATGAAAGCGCTCTAACAGTGAAACACATTAAAGAAATCTCAAATCTCCCAAATGATGTGTATGTACAATATAGAAAGAATTCGGTAATTGCTAAACCCATTAAACAAATCATCTATTCAATTATTAATCATGAATTGGAAAAATCCAATTCGGTTAAATTGTCTCTTTAGTCAGCATACATTCCAGATCGTAATGCATGTGAAACACGATTTGTTGCATGACTACAAAAAAATAGAATCAGCCATGTCCTACATGGCTGATTCTATTTTTCATTTTATTTATTCCCAAATTGGATTGTTGGAGACTTCACCAGTTTCCTTGGACACAAACTACGCCGATCATTTCCACTTCGTATGAAATGTCCCTTTTTCATCAATACGCTCATAAGTATGCGCACCAAAATAATCACGTTGCGCTTGAAGTAAGTTCGCATTTGATTGACCCGTTCGATAGCTGTCATAATACGTAAGCGAAGCACTTAGTGATGGGAACGACATTCCTGACATGACGCTCTCCGCTAAAACTTTCCTCAAACCTGTTTGATATTCTTTCGTTTTTTTCACAAAGTATGGGGCAACCAATAAATTAGCAATTCCCGCCTGCGCATCCTCATAAGCTTCGCTGATTGTGTTTAAAAATTCAGCGCGTATAATACAGCCGCCGCGGAAAATTAGAGCGATGTCTTTTAATGGCAAATTCCAATCATTTAGTTCTGAAGTCTTTTTGTATTGCGTAAACCCTTGCGCATACGCACAAACTTTCCCCATATACAAAGCTTGGCGTACATTTTCAACCCACACTTCTTTATCCAACTCTTCATTTCCTAGTGCTGGGCCAGCTAACACACTTTCGGCATATACTCGTTCCTCTTTTGCATGGGATAGATAGCGCGCGAATAGCGATTCCGTTATAATTGATACGGGAATTCCGTTATCGATTGCTTGTATACTCGTCCACTTTCCTGTCCCATTTTGGCCTGTTTTATCAAGAATCATGTCGACAAGCGGCAATCCTGTTTTGGCATCTTTTTTCCTTAGTATATCTGCAGTTATTTCGATTAAATAACTTTTTAATTCTCCTTGATTCCACGTTTCGAAGATGTCTGCGATTTCATCCAATGGAAGCTGTAGTCGTCTTCTTAAAAACGTATATGCCTCAGCAATGAGTTGCATATCCGCATACTCAATCCCGTTGTGCACCATTTTCACAAAATGGCCTGCCCCTTTTGGACCGATGTAAACGCAGCAAGGATCCCCTTCCACTTGGGCTGCAATTTTGGTTAGAATCGGAGCCACTTTTTCATACACTTCTTCGACGCCGCCAGGCATGAGGGATGGACCTTTTAAAGCCCCTTCTTCCCCGCCGGAAACACCGATTCCTAAATAGTCGATTCCAATGGCTTTTAATTCATCAAACCTACGTGCTGTGTCTATATAATTTGAATTGCCGCCGTCCATGATGATATCGCCTGAATCTAACAGTGGAATCAGTGAAGAAATGACTGTATCGACCACTTTACCCGCTGTCACCATTAGAAAGATTTTTCGAGGCGATTGTAGAGATTGTACAAAATGCTGAAGCTCATAATAGGGATGAATTTGTTCGTTTTCACTTTTTTGTATAAGTTGATCTGTTAAATCCCTAGTGTAATTATAAACCGCTACATCTTCACCTTTGCTTGCCATGTTTAACGCGATACTGCTGCCCATCACGCCAAGACCCATAACTCCAATTGTATGATTCATCAATTTTCGACTCCTTTTTTATCAAGTTTCGGTAAGTTTCTTTGATAATTCGCGATACTTTCATATTCATTTCCTAAAACCCTAGAGACATTAATGAATATCGGTAATAGCTTCACGTATTCTTCTACAGCAGATTCTACTGGTGTGTGACGATTTGTACTGCCTATCATGTCAGATACAACGTCAAATGAATCGATTTTACCTGTTGCATATAATCCTAAGATACAAGCGCCCAGACATGAGCTTTCATAACTTTCTGGAACAATCACTTCCATGTCAAAAATATCTGCCATCATTTGGCGCCATGTAGCTGATCTTGCGAAGCCACCAGTAGCTTGAATTTTCGTTACAGGCTCGTCCATAACTTCTAGTAAGGCTAAAAACACGGTGTATAGATTGTATAAAACGCCTTCGAGAGCTGCACGTATCATATGCTCTTTCTTATGCGACATCGTTAGTCCAAAAAATGAGCCTCGCACATCTGGATTCCATAAGGGTGCACGTTCGCCAGCTAAATAAGGATGGAATAACAACCCATCCGAGCCTGGTCTGACGCGTTCGGCAATCTTGGTTAACACTTCGTACGGATCAATGCCAAGCCTTTTTGCGGTTTCTACTTCTGATGCTGCAAATTCATCTCTAATCCAACGAAGAATCATTCCGCCATTGTTGACTGGCCCACCAATGACCCAGTGTTTTTCCGTGAGCGCATAACAGAATATCCGACCTTTGTCATCTGTTTGAGGCCGGTCAATGACTGTTCGGATTGCGCCGCTCGTACCGATTGTCACTGCGACTTCTCCCTTGCCGATCGCATTCACACCTATATTGGAAAGGACACCATCACTTGCGCCAATGACAAATGGGGTTTGTGGATGAATGCCCATTTTTCTTGCTATTTCATAATTACAGTTGTTAAAAATCTCAGTAGTCGGGACTAGTTCAGATAACTGCTCCCGCGTGACACCCGCGATTTCCAAAGCTTCTTCGTCCCAATCGAGTGCTAGTAGATTCATCATGCCCATTGCTGAAGCTAGAGAGTGATCCACAACATATCGATTAAAGAACTTTTTAAAGATGTATTCTTTTATGCCGATATACTTTTTAGCTTTTACCGCAATCTCTGGACGATCATGTACAATCCAAGCAATTTTACTTAAGGGGGACATTGGGTGAATCGGCGTTCCCGTCCGTTTGTACACTTCATGACCATTTAGTTCTTCTTTTATTTTCCGTGTCCACGCTTCACTTCGATTATCCGCCCAGGTGATACATTGCGTCAGTGGCTGATCATTTTCATCCATCGCAATCACGCTATGCATCGCGCTGCTGAATGAAATGAACAATAATTTTTCCGGGGAGATGTGGGAATGTTTCATTGTAGTTGAGATTGCCTTCAACACGGCTTGATAGATTTCTTCCGGATCCTGTTCTGCAGTCGAGATATCTGGCGTGTGGAGTGGATAACCGATATTCTCTTGTTGAATGATGTCACCTTTTTCAGTGAATAAAACCGCTTTCGTACTTGTCGTACCTATATCTATACCTAACATATAATTCGTCATTTTTTTTGCTCCCTTCCTTTGGTGAGCAATTGTTGCGACATCCAAAGGTCTTCTACTTCGTTTTGAACATTATCGAAGTTTTGATGTAATGCTTGAATCATGATAGCTCTGTCTTTTGTATGTATGGCTTCTATATAAAGCGCATGATTTGTTAAAATACGTGAAAAATCATCGTCTTTTTCGCTTAATCGCGCCCGCATCGATAAAAGAATTAAGCTTTCCATCACAGGTTTCGTATTATTCCAAATCAGTTGGATGTAAGAATGGTTGATGGAACGAATAATCGTTTCATGGAAGAGTACATCTTGATAGGAGAACTCATCCGCATCTTTGTATTTAATGGCAACTTCCATCATTTCGAGTATTTTACTTAAGTCACTTACCAAGTCACTTGTGTCTATTTGTGCAATCCGTTCATAAACGAACGTTTCTATGAGCAAACGTACATCATAAAACTCCTTAATGTCTCGGTCTGTCAAGCCAACTACAACCGCACCCATTCTTTCCAATCGTATAATATTTTCAGAAGCCAATATCTTTAGGGCTTCGCGGATAGGAGATCGACTTACTTCAAATTCCAATGCCAACTTGTTTTCTGATAAAACGGTCCCCTTTTCAATTATGCCCGAAATAATCCGCATTCGAAGTTCGCATGCTAAACGGACGCCTGTAGAAGCGCTCGTATTCCATTTTACAGGGTATAGAAACTCTTGGGATTCACTCATAATTTCACTTCCTTGCTAGAAATTACACATACTTGTATACAAGTATGATAGTATACATATAGGGATATGTAAACGTCTTTGCCTTATATTAAGACAATCAACTCTAAGCACTTTTCAGAGTTATTTTTATAAAGCTGTTTGAATAATTGTTGTTATTAACTCCGTACCCGTATACCATGAAAGACATTCACCTTCATAAAAAACTGCCCGCATAAGTCGAAGAATTTCCAACTCACGGGGCAGTCCTTTATGTACTTATAATATTTGATTATCAATTAAACAAATAGGCTTAGAAGTAAAACAAAACCAAGTCCAGTTACTGAGATAACCGTTTCTAGCACTGTCCATGTTGCAAATGTCTCCTTCATCGTTAAACCAAATGACTCTTTAACAATCCAGAAACCAGTATCGTTAACGTGTGAGGCGATGATACTACCCGCACCTGTTGCTAATACCATTAGTTCCAAATTGACATCCGTGCCTGCCATCATTGGAATAACGAGTCCAGCTGTTGTTAGTGCCGCAACTGTTGCTGATCCTTGTGCAATTCTAATGACTGCAGCGATAAGCCAAGCTAATACCAACGGTGAAATTGCACTACCTTCAAAGAGGACTGCGACATAATCACCAACGCCTCCATTGATCAAGACTTGCTTAAGTGCTCCACCGGCACCAAGAATCAGTAACATCATACCGATTGCCCGAACCGCAGTTTCTGCAGATTCCATAAGATCTTTCATTGGAATTTTCCGTGCGATACCCATTGTGTAGATTGCCAGTAATACTGACAGCAACATAACAGTAGTAGGAGATCCAATCATAGTCACTAGATCAAAAAACACGTTTGCAGTTCCACTTTCATCTTGTACTAATTTAACGATTGTTGAAAATGCCATTAAAATAACTGGGAATAGCGCTGTGAATGCACTGATTCCAAATCCTGGTGTATCTTCTAGTTTAAATTGTTTTGTTTCACCGATTGAAGCGATACTACCGCTTGTACTATCTTTATTAAAAGCATTTGGTACAAACTTCTTCGCGAATTTTGTAAATATCGGACCTGCTATAATGACGATTGGAATTGCAATTATAAAACCATAAAGCAATACCAATCCTACGTTTGCACCGAACTCATTGGCAATAACTGTAGGACCTGGATGTGGCGGTAAAAATGCATGTGTTGCTGAAAGTGCTGCCGCCATAGGAAGACCTAAGTATAAAAATGGCACATTTATTTGTTTAGAAATTTGATAAACGATAGGTATTAATAACACAAGGCCGACTTCAAAGAACAACGCAATTCCCAGGATGAATGAAGCGGTAACAACGGCCCATTGAATATACTTCAGTCCGAATTTATCAATCAATGTCATTGCAATACGTTGAGCACCGCCTGAATCGGCGATAAGTTTACCAAGGATAGCCCCTAGCCCGAAGACTAACGCAATACTACCTAACGTTCCCCCCATACCACTTTCAATTGATGAGACAATCTCATTGATTGGCATACCTAATGCTAATGCTATTAAGAATGATACAACCACTAATGAAATAAATGTATTGACATTAAATTTCATGATTAATACGAGTAAAACAATAATCCCTAATGCGACAATTAATAATGGCATAATTTTCTCCCTCTGATAAGTATAGAATTTTTGCAAACAATGTTTGTAATATTCTATAGTTGATCACTTTTATTAGTTGATATACAGCTATTTGTACTAAATTAAGATTCCATGAACTAAACCGATTTATCTATCTAAGTCAATTCTTCTTACAAATTGTATCAACTTGATCCTCTTACAATTAACGTTGGTTGTAACCGGTGAATTTCTGGTTCCCCTTGTTCTTTTTCATTCATTTGCTCCATGAGTAATTTAACAGCCAGATTAGCCATTTCAATCATCGGTTGTGAAATGGTTGTGATTGAAGGCGTGTAAAAACTGGCAAATGGTACGTCATCTATCCCGATAACAGCTACATCTTGTGGAATTTTTAAATCATGCTGTTTTATGAATTTCAATACTTCCATGAGTACGAAATCATTTCCTGCCAATATTGCTTCGGGTGGTGCTTCAAGCGCGAACAATTCTTCGAGCGCTGAAGAAATGGCATCCGAGTCAGCAGTCTTCACATAATCTGTGTTGATATTCAATTGATGATGCGCTAACGCACTTTTATATCCTTGAATACGTTCAATCCGAGGACTGATATTTCTGATGATTGACGTAGTCACAATGGCGATTTTTCTGAAACCGCTTTCAACGAATTGATTTACAGCCAATTCCGCCGCTTTTTCATTATCGAGCAGAACAGTTTCAATCCCTAAATCAGGGATTGTTCTGTCCATAAAAACAAGTGGAAAACCGGACTTTTTCATCCTTTTGTATAAGTCGAGATTTCCGCCTGTTGGAAATATAATGATTCCATCCACTTGTTTCGCCAAAAGCATATCGATATATTCTTTTTCCTTATCAGGTTCATCATCCGCATTACAGACAATGATATGAAAACCATTTTCATAGAACTTGTTTTCAATCGCACGGATAATATGAGTTGAGAACGAATGAAGAATATTAGCGACAATGACCCCCACAGTAAATGTAGATTTCTGTGTTAGACTGCGCGCGACACTGTTCGGGCGATAATCCAATTCTTCGACTGCCACTTCTATTCGTTCTCTTGTAAGCTCACTCATATACTCATAGCGTTTATTTAAAAATTGAGAAACTGTACTTTTAGATACCCCTGCTAACTTTGCTACATCTGCTATTGTAATATTCTTCAATTTATCCAACTCCATTTTCTAACTACACACCATTATACACCGGAGTAGGCCATGAAGCCTCCATCTATTTGAATTGTTGTGCCTGTAACAAAACCGGAACACGATTCATCAACAAGAAACAGTAATGCGCCAAGCAAATCTTCAGGTTTACCGAATCGTTTCATCGGTGTAGCTGCAATAATTTTACTTGAACGTGCAGTATGGCTACCGTCTTCATTGAGTAGTAAGTCACGATTCTGGGTTGTTAGGAAAAAACCAGGTGCGATTGCGTTTACTCTCAATCCAGTTTCCGCAAAGTGGACAGACAGCCACATCGTAAAGTTATTAATGGATGCTTTTGCTGCACTGTACGCTGGCACTTTCGTCAATGGGGTATATGAACTCATTGATGACAGATTGACGATTGAAGGTGTTTCTGATTTCAATAGTTCTTTTCCGAATACTTGTGTTGCAAGGAACGTACCCGTGAAATTTGTAGCAAATACATTCGTAAAGCCCGACTCATCCAAGTCGAAAAAAGATTTCCCTTCCGAATGTTCATCGTGGTTCTCAGGATCGGTTACTGCATCGGGATGATTGCCCCCCGCTCCGTTAATGAGCATATCGATACGACCAAATTGGTCCACGATTTTCGATTTTGCCTGTTCCAGCGAAGCTCTATCTAATACATCCGCTTCGACTGCAAGCGCTATGCCACCAGCTTGTTCAATGCTGTCAACAACTTCCTGTCCTGTTTCGACATTGCGATTCAAAATCGCCACTTTAACACCTTGGCGCGCTAATTCACGCGCCATTTCTGAACATAAAACTCCACTTCCACCTGTAATGACGGCTACCCGTCCATTGAGTAAGTCATGATTTGGAATCATGATTCACCATTCGCTTTTTTAGTTTCATATGCGTCCCATAATCCGAGCAAATACATGATGCCTAAAGCACGGTCATACAACCCGTAACCCGGTCGGCAAACTTCTCCCCAAATATGGCGGCCATGATCCGGTCTGACGTATCCGTCGTAGTTTTGCTTATGCAACTCTTCTACAACACCTTTGACGTCAATTGAGCCATCTTGCGTATAATGAGATGTTTCTACGAAATCACCGTTGTCATAAATTTTCACATTACGGATATGCGAGAATGGAGCACGTGAAGCATATTTCTTCGCGACTTCAACCATATCGTTCTCCGGATTTGCGCCCATTGAACCCGTACACATTGTAAATGCATTTGACTCGGAGTCAGAAATGGCAATCAGTCTTTCGTAACTTTCTGGACCTGTCATAATGCGTGGCAGACCGAAAATCGACCAAGGTGGATCATCCGGGTGAATCGCCATTTTTATGCCGCAAGCTTCTGCAACAGGTAGGATTTCTTTTAAGAAAATCTCAAGATTTGCCCATAGTTGCTCTTCGTCCACTTGTTTGTAAGCTTCGAAAAGTTCATTAATCTTATCTAATTTCTCCGGTTCCCATCCAGGAAGCGTCAAATCGGAAGCTTCACTTACAGTACGGATCAATTCTTTCGGATCAAGCCCGTCCACTTTTGCTTTTTCATAGAATAACGCAGTAGATCCGTCTTCTAATGGATGGAACATTTCCGTACGCGTCCAGTCAAATATAGGCATGAAGTTGTAGCAGATGACTTTAACGCCGAATTCTGAAAGATTGCGGATTGTCTCTTTATAGTTTTCAATGTATTTATCGCGATCTTCATTGCCAATTTTGATGGCTTCATGGACGTTTACACTTTCAACGACGTCCGCGTGAAAACCGAATGATTTAATATAATCGACTTCTTCTTTTATGTCTTCTTTTTTCCAAACTTCTCCAGCAGGTACTTGGTGCAATGCCCATACGATACCTTTTGTTCCAGGGATCTGTCTGATGTGATCGAGTGTGACCGTGTCATTGTCTCTTCCGTACCAACGAAATGTGATATTCATCATGCCACTCCTTTTATTGTGCAATTTTGTTTATATATTCTTTACTCAGTTCCACTACTGCTTCGTACCCGCCCGATTTGTACGCTTTGTTCAAATCGCTGCCGATCCCCACAGCTACTGCGCCCGCTGCAAGCCAGTCATTCATATTATCCAGACTGATGCCACCTGTTGGCATAATCTTCACTTGCGGCAATGGTCCGTTCACCGATTTGATGAATGAGGGATCGAAGCCGTTTGCAGGGAATAGTTTCAATACATCACAACCAGATTCAAGCGCTTTTACCATTTCACGGATTGTCATACAACCTGGGAAATACGGAATGCCGTAGCGGTTGCAAATGCGTGCAACATCTTCATTGAAATGGGGACTGACGACAAACTTTGCACCGGCTAAAATGGCATGACGAGCAGTTTCAGGGTCTAACACTGTTCCTGCCCCTAAAAGCATGTCTTCATGCTGCAATTCCTCAAACACTTTTTGAACATTCGGCGTCGTATACGTCAATTCGATTGCCCGAATTCCGCCTTCAGCAGCCGCTTTTGACAACTGGATGGCTTCCTCAGCATCACTCCCGCGAATGACTGCTACGACCTTAGATGCCGCTATTTGCGCATGCGTCTCAAACTTTGACATGATTGTATAGCCTCCCTTAATCGAATACAATAACAGCTTTGCGAACTTTGTCTGGATTATTCTCAACAAAAGTAAATGCTTCTTGCACATCAGTAAGTGCAAAAGTATGTGTGATTAATCCGTCATGACGAAGTTTTCCTGCGTTTAAAAATTCAACAACTTTTGGCATTTGATTCGTTTGCAATCTAGATCCAACAATTGTGATTTCTTTTTTCGTAATTAATAATTGCGGAATTTGAGCTGGTCTTTCATCGAAACCAAGCACAACAACCGTTCCAGCAGGAGAAACAACTTCAATCCCCAGTTGAAATGTCATTGGTAGACAAACTGCATCGATGACGACGTTCGCCCCTTCGCCTTTTGTCCACTCTTTCACGCGTTCTTTCACATCTTCCGATCCTACTTGAACCGTAACATCCGCTCCACTTTCCCGCGCAAATGCCAGACGTTCCTCGCTCAAGTCTGACATCATAACAGATGCACCTTGTAGTTTGGCGAATTTCAGTATACATATACCAATCGGTCCCGCTCCTTGGATTAGAACCGTATCTCCTGGTCCCACTTGACCTCTCCAAGTTGCTTGAGCACCAATTGTGTATGGTTCTGCCATAACAGCTTCGTTCCAATCTAGCGTCGAATCGACTGCGTGGAGTTGCTTTTCAGGAAGAACGAAATACTCTCTCATTCCACCATCTTCATGTACTCCGAACACCGACAACTGTTCACATACATTCGGACGTCCTTTACGACATGCGTAACATTCGCCGCAGTAGCTAATCGGTTCTACGACTATATGGTCCCCTACTTTGAGTGTTGTTACATCTGTTCCTATTTCCACCACTTCGCCCGTCACTTCATGGCCAACAACACGCGGCAATGTCGCAAGCGGATTCGTTCCGTGGTAAATATGCATATCCGACCCACAAATTCCGACGCGCTTCGTTTTCACCAGTACATCCGTTGCAGAAACGATTTTAGGTTGTTCGACTTCATTGATGACAAGGTCATGCGCTTTTCTGACTTGAACAGCTTTCATCTTGTTCACCTTACCTTTCGATACCTTTTTCTTGTCTGATGAATGGCAATAGCTCTTCCAAGTAAGGAAGTCCTTCATTGTCTCCGGATACTGTCGTAACAAGAGCCCCGACGCCATTTGCAAGTTCCAATCTTTCTTCTGGAGAGAACCCATTTAAATACGCATAAATATAACCTGCATCGTACCCGTCACCTGCACCTACTGTGTCCACAGGATTGACTTTAAATGCAGCCTTTTCATACCAAGTACCCTCTGTAAGAATTCTTGAACCGTTTGCACCGTCTTTTATCACAAATTGACTTATTTTAAAACGCTCTGCACAAGCGACCAGCGCTTCATCGGAAGACTCTCCAATGATCAATTCAATTTCATCGAGCCCGGTTAGTAGAATATCAACATAAGGGAATATTTTCAATAATGTCGCTCTCGCCTCTTCAATGGTCCACATTTTCAACCGTAGATTCGGGTCGAACGACACCGGAATTCCAATTTCTTTTGCTGTTTTAAGCACTTGTAGTACTATTTCGAAGTTTTTTGGATCTATCGATAAAAACACGCCTGTAAGATGAACTACATCAATACCTTCAAACATGTCTTTCGTAATATCTTCTGGTTTCATCGTTAGTATTGGTGACTGATGGCGATAATAAAACGTCTTCCCAGAACCGTCTTCTTGGATTTCTTTAAAGTTCAACGAAGTGGGATACCCTTCCATCAGCTCGACATCGGACACATCGACACCTTCACCGCGCGCAAAATTATAAATGACTCTTCCAAACTCGTCTTTCCCTAAACGGCTCACCCATTTTGATTTCAGGCCAAGGCGAGCACATCCAATTGCAAAATTCAATTCCGCCCCGCCAACTTTGCGGGAGAAATTTGATACAAATCGTAAAGGGCCCGTATCAGCCGGATTCATTGTAATAAGACCATCACCAAGTGTCAAAACACTAAATTTCGAAGTCACGTAATTCCTCCTCTTCTACCATTTCTGATAGTTTTCATCCATACAATTAATTCTATAAATCGGTTTAGTAAATCGGTTTAGTAAATTATACAATGAAAAGGCTTTCACATTCAAGTATTAGTATTTAGCTTTCGAGTAAAATCTAAACATTCTTCTCTTAACTATAAGCTGGGCGTTCTATTCGGATTAGGCTTTTGGTCAAACTTTAGATTATTACCCATTAAATTATTACCAAAAGTAACCAGTATAAAATTTGGTCACACACCAGACGTTACGTGTAAGATTGTTTTTGGATTGCTTTGGATTGATCAACCTCTATACCATTATCGAGTTTTTTTAATTAGTAGGGATGCGACTTCGTCGCATCCCTACTATTTTTTTCGTTAATCGTATGGTGGTTGTTCATCCGTCGCTCTCCAAATACACTGGTACAAGTTATGCCGAAGCTTTTCGGAACGATTGAATAGTTTGCTTCTCACCTGGAAAGGTGCGGCCAAAGATACAATTTTGGCCGCTCTACCCTTCTACTATAGTAATTCAATTTTCATTTAAGGGATGTGTCACTTTCTTATAGAGTAAAGCAGAGAATGCAGTATACGACGTACTAGAGTGCCCGAAATTTCATCTTCGGGCACTTATACTCTTTATAAAGAGTAATCTATTCTTTTCTTTCAAAGCATCTGCATTTTTCACTTGGATATTGTAGGAACGCGACAGGCGATTAATCACAACAAGCTAACCGAAAAGGGTATTGCTAGAAGTGACGGAGTCACTTCTAGCAACACTTGCCCCACGGTTAAGGTGTAGTGATTAATTTGCCGAAAGCGGTTCGGAAATAATCATGTGAAAAATGGCGATTCTCAAACTTTTCTCGCCAACATTTAGTATACTAACATCGATCTCTTGCACTCTCAAAAACTTTTAAAAGTTTTTTTAAAAAAGAGGTTTAACTTAAATGTTGCCGGGTATAATTAGATTACAAGGCAGAACTTCCGGAGGATGAACCCGGTAGACGAGTAACCTACAGGTGATTCTAACGATGAACTGCACAGCCTTGGCGGAAAATTTGCTTTGCTGGCGATGTTTCACTTTTTCAGAACCGAGTATGTGGGTTCCAAGCTAATGTGTTGAACAAGCAGTAAGCGTTATGTTTTTTGTTTAAAGTGCAATTAGATACTGACTTCAATAAAACAGATCGCTAACCGAACATCTTGCGACTGCATGGCCGAATGGCTAATTGAGTCAGACCCATCAAACTGCACGGACGAGTTTTACGTACTAATCGTCAGTAATAACAGTTTGTGTAATTAAAAAACTATCAAATTTTCCGAGTGCACCCTTTTTATTAGGAAATGGAAAAAGCATGAACCTCTTAGTTTGAGGGTCATGCTTTTTCTTTTGTGGGAACAGACAATAATCTGCGAAATGGTTGGTAATACCCCGCTTTGATAGACACTTCTGTTTAGTGAACAGAGTATTTCACACAATGTACTAGTAGAGCAAAATAATACTTAATCTCCCAAGTTTGCAATAGTATTAATTTTCAGTACAATTACACTAAGGGGGAGAGTATATGATCACCGTACAAGAATCATTAGGTTTGCCCGAATTACAAAAGATAATCGTCAGGTCCGGGCAAAGTGGGTTGGCTCGAAAAATTAGTTGGGCTCATGTAATTGATCATAACGATGTGGCACATTTTCTTGAAGGCCAAGAGCTTTTATTGTCATGTGGACAAGTGTGGCCAAAAGATAGAATATTAGAAGAAAAATTTCTTAATTCATTACTAAGGCATCAAATTTCCGGTATTATACTTGCGACTGGCCGCTATTTAACACATTGTCCTCCTGCCCTATTAGAATTCGGAGAACAATACTCTATTCCCATTATGGAAGCACCATTTCAGGTACCTTTCGTACGGGTAACCCGTGCAATCCATCAGGAAATAATGGAACGCCAGTATAAAACTAGTGAATTAGTCCATCAGGTTCCTATAACTCTCTCGGAATTAATGCAAGTCGCAAAGGACAGTAAAGAAGTTTGCGAAATTCTAGCCTCCTTTCTCAAATGTACTGTTGTATTTACCGATGAAACAGATGAGGCATTGATAGTGGCGGGTCTAGAAAATGAACAACTAAACAAATTCACACCTAAAATGAAAAGTTTTGCTAAACAATTAAAAAACGAGCATCCATATGGTGATAGAGCTATTAACGTAACTGAACGAAATATAGAGACGATTCAATTACAGACCGTCTCCCCTTATGTACTGGCGGTTCCTGTATTTATAGAAGGTTATGAATATGGAACGCTTTGGCTTCTAAACAATGACAATATCTTAGATGAGTATCACACACTTGCACTGGAACATTCAGCACACGTACTCATCAATCTTTACAGGCTTCAGCAAGAAGAAAACGTCAAACGTTGGCAATTGCAATCTGAGTTACTAGGATTACTCATCGAAAATTTGGAAACAGCTAGTATTGTCATTGATAGGAAAATGCATGAAATAGGTCTAAAACAAACGGGACAATGGATGGCTGGACTTATCCTTTCGAGCAATGATAAGTTAGCCGAACAAACTCTTTTGGAATTAGGATTAATTCGAGGGGTCTGTAACAATTGGTTCAAGAAACAAGAAGACATTAGTGGTTTCTGTGAAATATACAACAATCAAGTAGTGTTGTTGTTTTCTTCAGGCTTGGAGAATGCCGAATTAGACAAGCGTTTAGCAATTTTAAGTCAACAAATCGTGAAAATCAATGATCAACTTAGCCCAGTTATTCTAATAGGCGATGCGCAAACGGAACTGATATCCTACGAGTTAAGTTACAAGAGTGCACAAACCCTAGCTGCAATCGGTCAATTTAAAACGAATTCAGGCCATATTTTCTTCACCTCACAATTTCGTCGCGAGATTTTGCTCTATGGAAATATGAGCCCCGCCGAAGCACACAATCTTCTCAACAAATTGTTACCAGAGGCGTTGCGTTTTGAAAAAGATGAAGTCCTTTATGAAACGTTAACTTGTCTTGCATTGCATAACTTTAACCGTGAAATAGTTGCAAAAACACTACACATTCATCGTAATACATTACGTTATCGAATAAAAAAAATTGAAGAACTCCTTCAAGACAGTTTATCTTCACGCGATTGTCAATTCTGGATCCAAACAGCTCTAAATATCGAGCCACTTTCTAGACAATATAAATCCACCTAATTTCCTGTTAATTAAAACGTGCCTACACGTATTGCGCAGGCACGTTTTCTATTGAATCCTTTTACTTATAAATAACTAGGGGTAGCTACTACATTTTTGAAATATACAGCTTCTCCATTGCTTTCTCCATCGAAAATAACCGTCGTATTCGGAGAAAATACCAATACATCTCCAACTTCTCCCACATACCTATTCCCCTCTATATCACGAACAATCATTGTTCCACTCGTTACAACTTTTATTTCAATGAAATCAAAGTCTGCAGAATAGTCTTCCGAAGGTTGTAGTGCAAAGTAACCCATTGTCAATTCAGCCTTTTCAGTTGTAAGTGGAACATCAACAATTTGCCCTTTCAGATTCGGAGTTCCACGTAGCTCGCTCAATTCATTAAGTTTATATGTCCCCGCTTTTATTAATTGAATACCAGGCTTAGCACACAATAGTTTCACTTCATTTTTCGTTACTGTTTTTCCAGACATTCTATTACCCCCTATTTTTTTTGAAAAGTTACATGCATGAAAATAATACGGTACTATTCTTTTTTCCCGCCAATGAAACTCTGTTAATATGAAAGTTCTGTTAACAGTTGATATAAAAATATAAAAGGCGGTATAGCTGTTCATTTATCAAAGCCAACGGACGCGTTCTACTTGTATCACTCTTGCTGTAACTGCTTACCGTGTCCCTATTTTACCGCTGTTTCCAACATAGGTTTCAAAGCCGAGCGATCGATTGAAAAAATGGATATATCATGCTCTGTCTCACCAGATACCGCCAACTGACTTAACACTTCTCCCACAACACTAGCAAATTTAAATCCATGTCCCGCAAAACCCGCCGCAATCGAAATATGTGGATGTTCCGGATGCTTATCGATGATAAAGTGTCCATCTGGCGTTCTGGAATACATACAAATTGCGCCTCTCTTAAGCTTTCCTGCTGCCTGTGGCATGAACTTTTCCAAGAATTCACGAATATGTCCTTCGTCATTCTCATCGGAGCCAAATTCACGATTCATCGTATCTGGATCAATTTTATCAATAAATTCATGTCTTCCAGCCTTTACGCCACATCCCCCGAAAGTTGGAAATCCATAATAGATTGCCTTTGATGTTTCAGTTGGAACTTCAACCATAAAGGTAGGAAATGCATTCGTATTATAAAGCGATTCTTCGGCTTCAAACCATGCTACTGGCTGACGCGTAGGCGTAATTGGTAGATTTAGGTTTAGGCTTTTGGCTATTTTCCCACTCCAAGCACCACCGCTAAGAATTAACTTGTCCGCAGTAAATGTTCCCTTATTTGTAATTACTTTGACGGAGTCGTTAAAAACTTCGATATCTTCAACAGGATTGTTTACTGAGAACTCGGCACCGTGATGTTCTGCCAGCTCCCGATAGGCTCTTATACAATTTTCACTGTATAAAAATCCCGAGTTATGTTCATGGAATGCAATATAGTCCTCAGGGACAGTTAGCCCCGGCCAACGTTCATTCATTTCTTTGCCCGTTAGGAGATCGATTTCCAGGTTATATTCTTTCCCACTGGCAATCGCTTCATCAATAAATGCAGATTCACCTTTAGGACCAAAACCGATTGAACCTACTCGTGAAAATATTTTGTGATGGGTAATCTTCTCAAGTTCATCCCATAACTCCTGAGATCTAAGTGCAAGAGGGACATACTCTCTTCCCTCACCGTATGCATGGCGAATGATTCGTGTATCACCATGGTGGCTACCCTGTGCATGGGGCGGGTCATGTGAATCTATCAGTAGAGTACTAACGCCTTGTTTCGCTAAAAAATAGCCTGCAGCCATTCCCATTGAACCTGCGCCTACAATAATTACTTCATAATTCTTCACCATAATAATACTCCTCTCAATATAAAATAGGTTTTGACATTCCCCATCACAACCTCCATTGAAAAAAATCCTTTTACTAGTCATACCTATGATGGAACGCATGCACATCAAATAACTTAATACTCTTCCACAAGTTCTAGGTTTGTGTTAAATCCCAATCGCCAAACCGTCGGAATAGTTAATCATTTGATTAATCTTAGCATATATCAATTTATTGCACGTAACAATTGGATGCTAATGCTCAAGTTTCCTAGTAAGAACTAGAATTCATTGTGCATGAAGTACAATTCATGATTAAATAGGCAACAAAAAGCATGATCCGAGTAGGACCATGCTTTTTTAAAAAAACTAACAAACTTCTGAGTGCACCATTTTCTTTGTAAACAACACTAATGCCCAATTTTCAACTCACTACCCTCAATACTGAATTGCCTGCGCAATCATAACGAAAACGCCACCGATAAAGATGAAGATAAGCACTAAAGGCCATATAAACTTAACCCATTTTTCATAAGAGATACCAGTTGTTGCGAGATAGGCCATCATCGTTGAGCCAGTCGGGAAGATTAAATTCGTAAATCCATCACCTAGATGAAACGATAGGACTGTCGTTTGTCTTGTGATTCCGACTAAGTCGCCTAAAGGAATCATAATTGGCATGGTAACCGCTGCTTGACCGGAACCTGAATTGATGAAAAAGTTTACGATGTTCTGAAAAATATAGATACTAAGCACTTTAATAGAATCGGGCATGAACATGATTAGATTGGACATTCCAAAGACTAAGGAGTCAATGATATTACCATCTTCCAATACCGCTGGAATCGCCCGAGCAACCCCAACAATCAATGCACCAAGTGTGACAGCTTTAGCACCTTCCACAAATTCTTCAGCGATACGACTCGAATTGAATCTTGCAAACACCCCTGAAATAATTCCCATTGCTAGGAAAAGGGCAGCCATTTGTTCGATATACCAACCCTTGGTAGAGACGCCCCATATGAGTGTACCAATCCCCGAAATGAATGTAAGAATGACTAAAAAGTGTTTAAGTTGAAACGTGGAGGACTGCATAAGTTCTGACTGATCGCTTATTGCTTGTTGTTCCAGTTCGTAGACCAAACTTTTTGCGGGATCCGCCTTCACCTTTTTTGCATAACGAACGATATACAGACTCGCAACGATCAAAAGTACAACTAAGATTATCGCTCGGTACCACATGCCCGAATAGATGGGAAGTCCGGCAATTTGTTGCGCAACGCCGACCGTAAATGGATTCATTAATCCGGCGATGAATCCGCAAAAGCAACCGACGAGTACAATGGCCATACCGGTTAACGCGTCGTACTTTAAAGATCTGGCAAGGGCAACGACGAGCGGTACCATTCCTAATGCCTCAATAGACATACCAACTGTCGCACCGCAAATTGAAAATAGCGTTAACAACAATGGGATAATCAGTATTTCCCGCTTACCCAATTTAGCGGTGATGGATCTGATAACTGCGTCAAATGCACCCGTTGATGTAATTACCTTAAACGAACCGCCGACTACAAATATGAATAATATAATCCCACTCGATGCATTTAATCCTGTAATAATCAAACTTGGAATTTCAAAAATGCTAACTGGAGCCTTTTCAACTTCATGGAACGAGCCTTCTTGAACAATCATTCGTCCACTTACCGGGTCTTCCACACGATCAAATTCGCCGGCCGGGATGAAGTAAGTCAGAACTGCCGAAACTACAACAATGAAAAACATTAATGCAAATACATGGGGTACTTTAAAATAGGATTTTATTGTTCTCTTTTCCTTGTTCACTTAGAAACCCCATTTCTAAGACTTTGTGCATAGTCACCAAGTGCATGAATCACATGACAAGTACAATGAATCCCACTTAAAAAGTTATTGATAGTTATATTTTCATTGGGAGAATGATTTCGTTGATCGAAATTTGCATAAGGCATAATAATCGATGGGACTTCTAAAATTTTGGTCCATACATAATCGGGAAGTGAACTGCCAAGGCTTGGTTGAATGAGCGGTTCTTGTTGGTATGCAAGATGAACAGCGTTTGTAATAACTTTAACCACCTCGAGATCCGCAGAAGTTCTTGACGGTTCCATAGATGCTATAAGTTTCACTTCAATGTCAGGGTCATATTTTTGGACATGCTGACAAATTTTATTGTAAATGTCGATAGGATCCTGATCAATAACGAGACGCACATCCATTTTCACAGTAGCAGTAGCCGGAATAATCGTCTTCATACCTTCTCCCGTATAGCCACTTTGTAACCCGTTAATATTAAATGTTGGCTCCATCGTTAATTTGTGATAATAGGTTTCGCCGTCCATCTGTAAATGAGGGTAACCTATTTTTTGTCCAATATCTTCTGCGTCAAAAGGCAATTTTTGAAGCAATTCTTTTTCGCGCGTAGAAGGTGGCAGGATATGTTCATAAAAGCCTTCGACTAACACTCGTCCATCTTCATCACACATTGTTGTCAATAAGTTGACGAGCTTCCAAGCAGGGTTTGGAACAATATTCCCCATATTCCCCGAATGATTATCCCATTTCGCTTCATTTACTACCAGTTCAAGGTCGAGCGAACCTCTTGCGCCCAATAATATTAGCGGAGCACCACTATTATGGGAAGAACCATCCGCTGTATAAACAAGGTCCGCCTTCAAAAGTTCTCGATGCGCTTTGACAAAGGAAGCCAAATGGGGGCTCCCCGTTTCTTCCTCCCCTTCAAATAAAAACTTTATATTAATAGGAAGATCTTTAAGACTAGTTAAATATGTTTTAACTCCAAGGAGTTGCGCCATAAGCTGTCCTTTGTTATCCCCTGCGCCTCTGCAATAGATTCTTCCATTCCGAATCGTAGGCTCGAAAGGAGGAGACAGCCATTCTTCAATCGGCTCTGGAGGCTGCACATCATAGTGGCCATAAATAAGTAATGTGAAGAAGTTTTCATCATTCATCATTTCCCCGTAAACAACTGGATGGCCATCTGTTTTCATGATTTCGGTCTTAATTCCAAGTTCCTCCATCATATTCTTTAGCAATTCTGCACACTCGATGATTCCATCATTTTGCGCGCTAATGCTTCTTTGACGTAACAAGATAAAGAGTTGTTCTATGTATGCTTCTTGATTTTTCGTAATAATTTCTTGGATGTTTGTGAGGGGCATAGCGATTCACTGCTTTCTATGTATGAATAAAATGTCTTGATTTTCACATAAAGACACTCTATCATGCTAAAGCATTAACGCAGAGAAATCAACCACTACTTGAAATCTTCGGATAATTTCAAGGTGTACAAGTATCTACCTCAATGTTCCCACTTGGTGGATGGTCATTATTAGTAAAAAAAGATTATCTAATTGTTGGAGTTTCTTTTCAACTCAAAGATTGGCATATGAAATAGAGCCTTCTTAATTGAATTTTCCTTCAACTGCTTTATGATGTTAGTAAGAAGCGATTACTTAGGAGGAATTCAATATGGAGAAAAAATCCCTATTAGATTACCAAGTGTTTGACGAAAAACGATTTACAAAGAAAAATATTTTTACGAAAACGGACAGTGTCGCATTTGTATTAAACTTCTTTCCTGGTCAAGAAATGCCTGCTCATAAGCATCCTGGTATGAATTTAACTGCGCTCGCGATTCAAGGAAATGGTGTATTCACGATAGATGATCAAGAAATGGCGATCATGAAAGATGAAGTCATTCAGTGTAATGGAAATAAGCTGATTGCTTTCAAGAATACCGGTACCGAAAAAGCGAGTATCTATGTAATTTTAAACAAAATGGAAGAATAACGAGATAATTTCAGAATCCGTTTTCCTCTGAATATAGAGTGAAGTTTTTTCATTAAGCGAATGCACATTACTTAGTGCAGACACAAGAAAAGCTAGCCAGACTGTTTGCAGTCTGGCTAGCTTTTTAACTTATTGTTCAATGGTTGTTAAACACAATTCTTTTCACCAATCTCTCATTTGAAAATTTGTTTTTTAGCTTTCTTTTCATTTAACAGTTGTGATTTTCTCCATTCTGGGAACACTACGACTTGAAGGAGGAGATAAAATGGCAGGAAAAAATAGAATTTTAGTTCCTAGTGCAAGAGATGCGTTGGATCGACTAAAAGCAGATGTCATGAAAGCTCAAGGCTACGACATCGATACGTCTGAGCCTAATAACGTGAAATATGAAATAGCAAATGAACTAGGGATTCCTCTGTCGAAAGGCTATAACGGAAAATTGACATCTGAAGAGGCAGGAAAAATCGGCGGACCAATTGGTGGTAATATGGTAAAAGAGATGGTGAGGATGGCGCAAGAACAAATGGTAAAAAAATGAGTCTAACGCTTGTCCCAAGCTGCAAGGGACAGCGTTTTTTTTGTGGGATAATTTAACGCGTTTATTGGACTACCCAGAAACCATGCACATAGAAAAGCACCGACCAAATTGCGGCCGGTGCTTGTTATTAGGACTTCAAACCATCCTCTTCGTACTCTTTCAGAAGTTCTCCAAAGCTTTTGTTCTTCTCACGTTCTATCCGTTCGATGCGCAATTGCTCTTGGCGTTCTTCTTCTTTTGTTTCTTCAGTAGCTAACAAAGCCTTTTTTGCCGCTTTTAATTTTTCAAGAATGTCATCATCAAGTGCATCGGAAAATACCGATCCTTCATTGTTTCTCTTTTTTGGCTGTGGTACAGCTTGTTTACGTTTTTTAGCCATTTGTTTCACCTGCCTTCGTTCACCCGCGTTTAACGATTGTTGCGACGCCTTGTCCTCCGCCTATGCACAATGTAGCAAGACCGGTTTGCACATCACGACGTTTCATCTCGTGCAGAAGTGACACGAGGATACGCGCTCCACTCGCTCCGATTGGATGGCCAAGTGCGATTGCGCCGCCATTGACATTCAGTTTGGACTCTTCAAATTCAAGTTCTCTTCCAACTGCAATCGCTTGAGCCGCGAAAGCTTCATTCGCTTCAATCAAATCGATTTGGGATAGTTCCATATCTGCTTTATTGAGTGCTTTTTTAACTGCCTCGACTGGTCCTAGACCCATAACTGACGGATCAACACCTGCATTGCCATTCGCTACAATTGTCGCTAGCGGCGTCAAGCCAAGCTCGTCAGCTTTCTCTTTCGACATGATAACGAATGCTGCTGCACCATCGTTAATGCCTGAAGCATTTCCTGCTGTTACACTACCATCTTTTTTGAATGCCGGGCGAAGTTTACCTAGCTTCTCAGCAGTCGTGCCTGCTTTGACGTATTCATCTTGATTGAAAATAATAGGGTCGCCTTTACGTTGCGGAATTTCAATCGCAACGATTTCTTCTGAGAAAGTCCCAGCTTCGATAGCGGCTGCCGCTTTTTGTTGTGATTTTGCTGAAAATTCATCTTGCTCTTCACGTGTAATCGAATAACGTTCACAAATGTTTTCCGCCGTCACACCCATATGGTAATCGTTGAATGCACACCATAGTCCATCTGAAATCATACTATCAATAATTTTCTGGTCACCCATTTTAAAGCCTTCACGACCGTTTTTCATTAAGAATGGCGCTTGGCTCATATTTTCCATGCCGCCTGCAACAATAATGTCTGCATCCCCTGCAATGATTGCCTGGCGAGCAAGATGAACAGCTTTTAACCCAGAACCGCATACTTTGTTAATTGTCAGAGCAGAAACCGCTTCTGGAAGTCCAGCTTTCATAGCAGCTTGCCGAGCTGGATTTTGTCCTAGCCCAGCTTGTAATACATTCCCCATGATTACCTCGTCAACACTCTCCGGTGCCACTCCAGCGCGTTTTAACGCCTCTTTTATGACCGTTGCCCCAAGTTCTGTTGCTGGTACATCTTTCAACGAGCCAAGGAACGAACCGATTGCAGAACGAACTGCACTGACTATTACGACTTCTTTTGACATTTCTTTTTCCCCCAATTCTCTTTTTAAGTTGCCTGTATATGCATCCCTTCATTACAATATACTAAAGGAGGGATGATATGTTTAGTTTACCAAAGATTGTTACAATTATCGAGGTTGGACCTCGAGATGGGCTACAAAATGAAAAAAAACTTGTCAATGAACATGACAAACTAGCATTTATTGAAGCTTTACAAGGGGCAGGTATTCTAGAAATGGAGCTGACTTCGTTTGTTTCACCGAAATGGGTGCCGCAAATGGCGGATGCACAAACAATTGTAGAAAAGTCGAAGAAAGTCGGTAGACAAATCGTTCTTGCGCCAAATGACAAAGGTGCCGAGCTTGCGATTGAAGCTGGTGCTACTAGTATTGCCGTGTTCGTTGGGGTGAGCAATACTTTTAACATGAAAAACATTAACCGTTCTACGGATGAAAGCATCGAAGCACTCCAGCCCGTCTTTGCGAAACTAAAAAAAGATGGTATTTTTATCCGGGCTTGTATTTCAACCGCGTTTTATTGTCCGTATGAAGGGAAGATAGAGATAGAAGATGTTGTTGCACTTTGCAAACGTTTTGTAGCGATGGGTGCGGATGAATTGAGTGTCGCGGATACAATCGGCAAAGCCAATCCCCGTGAAAGTTACCTATTGTTCAAGACATTGAAAGTAGTATTTCCAGACGTGTTGTTGACAGCTCATTTCCATGACACACGCAAAATGGCGATTGCCAATATTTTTGCTGCGCTGCAAACAGGTATTGATCGGTTTGATACTTCTGCAGGTGGCCTAGGCGGCTGTCCATTCGCTCCAGGTGCAACAGGCAATGTAGCGACTGAAGATGTAGTGAATATGTTACATTCGCTAGGTATCGAAACGGGTATCGATGTGAAAAGGGTTTGTGAAGCAGTCCGAGTGATTGCGCCGCATGTGTCACGGCCAATTGACACGGGTATGTACAGATTGTTCGAAAACGGGCAATTGTAGAAGGAGTTGAGTGGTTTGAAACGGCGCGTTCTTTATCTCTCCGGTGTGATTTCCAGTGTTTTTACGGCTTTACTGACCATTTTCGGGGTTGTCGCAACGAATAAGCTAATGTTTTTAAAGTTGAAGGATTCCGATGTTATTTTGGAACGTGAAATCATTGCGAAACGCTTTGATGAGAGATGGTATGAAACAGTGCGTAAAGATAATATGTGGATTGAATCACCGAACGGGTATTTATTGAGAGCGATCTTTTTGAAGCCACTTGAAACAGCAAAAACGGTGATTATTTGCCACGGTGTTACTGAAAATAAAATTAATTCGATGAAGTATGCCCGTCTTTTTGAACGACTGGGTTACAACTCGGTCATATTCGATCATCGACGGCATGGAGATTCAGGGGGAAAAACGACGAGTTTCGGTTATTATGAAAAGATTGATTTACAAGCGATTGTTCATGCCGTACGTGAGCGGATTGGTAAAAGGGCCTTGCTCGGTATCCATGGCGAATCGATGGGAGCCGCTACGACATTATTGTATGCGGGTACGTATGAGGACGAAACTGATTTCCATATTGTCGATTGTCCATTTTCGGATTTCTCCGAACAAATTCTCCATATTTTACGAAAAAGTACACCTATCCGATCGACGATGGCTTTGCGGGTTGCAAATATTTTTCTCAAAATGCGTGACGGCTATACACTAAACCTGGTATCTCCACGTGAAGTCGTGAAAAACATCACCAAACCCGTACTTTTCATTCACAGTATGGAAGATGATTTCATCCTTCCCTATATGACGCAGGAATTGTACGAGGCAAAACCTGGCGACAAAATGCTGAAATTGTTTCAAAATGGCATGCACGCCAAGTCGTTCAATGATAATCCAGTTCAATACGAAAAAACAGTGCAAGAATTTCTAAGCCGTTTCGGTTTTTCGGATTAAAAGGGAAAGTTCACTTGTCTAAGGATACCGCTGGAAAAGCACATGATTTTAGGTGAATCCCGTGGTATACACTTCATTGATTAAGAAAAAGAGGCGATTCGTTCAAAATTGAACGAATTGCCTCCTTTTAGTTTACAAACAGTCTATGGATAAGTACTTTTTTATTTTTTTGTTTCTTTCTTAACTTTTTTGTCTTTCTTGTCACTTACTTTGTTCATTTGAATCATCATTTGATTAATTTTTTTCTGGGAAGGTTTTTGTCCCATTTGCATCATCATCATACGTAACATGTCTTCATTAATCGGCGGGTTGTCTTTCAAATATTTCATCATATATTGACGTGCAATGAAAAATCCGAGGGCCAAACCTGCTAATAGCGCGACGATGATCAAAACAATCCACCATACAGTAGTCATCCGCTATACCTCCTCTATCTCTATTATTCGAGTTTACTCTACCATCAAGGATTATACAACAAAGCCGCAGTGAATAGCAATGGACCTAGCTATTAGATTTTATTTTTCTCGTTTTCAGACAAAAAAAAAGGCCCCTAAGTGAATATTTAGGCAGCCCCATTGGTATGTATATCTACTCTTTCATAGGTATACATTTTCTTCATATGGACGAAATTCAGTTGTTTTAATTGGTTTAAGCCATCCCCACTCCCCATGTCCGTCCATGACTGCAAAGAAACGGTCGTCCGCACCCGACAAAGCTACAAATAAGTCCAAATCCAACATGCGCGATCCGTCACAAAGAACATTAAGTGAGTAAGTGGATAAAGAAATTAGTATGGTGCCTTTGACGGGGTGTGTCAGTTTATATTCCCCATCTCGCGTTTCAATCGATGAAAAACCTTTACCAAGGTTCGCGATAATTGCTTCATCAATCATTTCCGCTTCAAGTCTGTCACATAAGTAATGAACTTCCGGCATAGACTCAATCTCTTGCTCATCTTCTTTTAAAAGATCATATAATAACCGTTCGCGTCCAATGACGAATGGCTGGTACATCTCCTTTACCTTATAAATTCCATATGCTCTCAAAAACGCCACCCCCTACTAATAGATTACATCGATTGAGTCAAGAAAAGTGTCACATTGCGGAACGGAACGACACTATTACTGTCGTAAAATATGGATAACTGAATCTTTCGTCAAATAAAAAAAAGCTGTACTGTCAGCCTGGTTTTTTCCAGACAAACAGTGCAGCTTCATTTACTACAATTAGTTACTGATTAACATTTTAACTGTTGCTATTACATTTTCTTCAGTAAATCCAAATTCTTTGATGACAGTATCTCCCGGTGCACTTGCGCCAAATGTATCAATAGCGATGATTGCCCCTTCGTCACCAACATATTTATGCCAGCCAAGTGATACGCCCATCTCAATACCAAGACGTTTTTTAACATCCTTAGGCAATACGCTTTGTTTGTATGCATCGTCTTGTTTCTCAAACAGATCCCATGAAGGCATAGAAACGACCGCTACGTCTATTCCATCAGACAACAATTGCGCTTGTGCAGAAACTGCAAGACTCACTTCTGAACCAGTTGCAATTAAAATCGCATCTGCTTTATCTTTGGTTGCTGGTGAAACGATATACGCACCCTTTTTTACGCCTTCCATCGCTAGTTCAGCCGATTTTGGAAGGACAGTCAAGTTTTGACGGGACAACACAAGTGCTGTCGGCGTATTTTTTGACGATACGGCAATGTTCCAAGCAGCTGCTGTTTCATTGGCATCTGCCGGACGGATAACAGAGAGTCCAGGCATTGCACGAAGGGAAGCCAAATGCTCGACCGGTTCATGCGTCGGACCATCTTCACCAACCGCTACGCTGTCGTGTGTGAATACATATGTGACTGGTACACCCATCAGTGATGATAATCTAATTGCTGGACGCACGTAGTCACTGAACACGAAGAAAGTACCTCCGAATACTTGTAACCCGCCATGTAGAGCCATTCCGTTAAGCGCTGTTCCCATTGCAAATTCACGAACACCAAACCAGATATTACGTCCGCCATAATTAGATGGAAGGAAATCGCCTGCACCTTTAATTGTCGTTTTGTTCGAACCTGCTAAGTCTGCACTTCCGCCAAAGAACGAAGGAAGCTGTTTGGCAATTGCATTTATTGCTTCACCAGAAGCAGAACGAGTTGCGTGTGAAGAACCGGCTTCATAGGCGGGCAAAGACTTCTCGAAACCTTCCGGTAATTTACGGTCAATTGCATCTTTCAATTGCTTCGCGAGATCTGAATGCTTTGCTTCGTAATCTGTAAATAGTTTGTTCCATTCCTGTTCTTTTTGCGCGCCTAATTTCTCTGCCGCCTCTTGGAACGTTTCATAGACACCTTCAGGAACATGGAAGTCTTCTTCAAATGTCCATTTGTAATATTCTTTTGTTAATTTCATTTCATCTTCGCCCAGCGGCATACCATGTGCATCTGATTTTCCTGATCTGTTCGGTGAACCATAACCGATGACTGTTTTGACTTCAATCATCGTCGGGCCTCCAACTTTGCCTTTAGCTTCTTCAATTGCTGTTGAAACAAGGCCTATGTTGTTGCCGTCTTCAACACGGATGTAATTCCATCCGTATGATTCAAAGCGTTTACGGATATTTTCAGAGAATGACATGTCTAGTTCACCATCAAGTGAAATATCATTGCTGTCGTATAGGACAATTAATTTATTCAATTGCAGGTGTCCAGCTAGTGAAATCGCTTCTCCCGCCACACCTTCCATGAGATCGCCGTCGCCGCAAAGCGCGTACGTGTAATGATCCACAACATCAAAGTCAGTTTGATTGTATGTAGCAGCAAGGTGTTTTTCAGCCATTGCCATACCAACCGCCATACCAATCCCTTGTCCAAGCGGACCTGTCGTAGCTTCAACGCCTACCGTATGGCCATATTCAGGATGTCCAGGTGTTTTGGAGTTCCATTGTCTGAAGTTCTTGATTTCATCCATTGGGAGACCGTATCCACCTAGATGAAGGAGGCTATATAGAAGCATCGATCCATGTCCTGCTGATAGTACGAATCGGTCGCGGTTAAACCACTGTGGGTTTGAAGGGTTATGATGCATATGTTTTGTCCATAGCGTATACGCCATTGGAGCTGCGCCCATCGGTAATCCCGGATGTCCGGAATTCGCTTTTTCGATTGCGTCAATTGAGAGTGTACGAATTGTATTGATAGCTAGCTGGTCAATCTGTTGAGTCATTGTGTACATCCTTTCCCGTGATGTCTATTTATCTTCATATCCTAGTTTAGACAATCAGCGCGGTGATTGCAAAGTTCAATTTAGGTATTTGCCGTTACGTGCGTTTTTCACCTTGTCGGGTGTCACGTCATTTCCTTCTGGATCAAGCACTTTGACATGCTCGATTGTGTCCCGCATCGATGAGCGGAAAGTCTCAAGATATTCTTTCCGCAATTGTGTTTGTTCTTTAGCTTCTTCGATAGATAGACCTGTTGTCTTCGATTTCTTTGAGAGTTCATTAATTCGTTTGATTTTATCTGGTGATAGCATATTTTTTCCTCCATTTTGCGTTATAAATACAAACGTATACAAAAAAAACAGAAAGTGCAATAAATCAGACTCCCTGCTCTGTTTCATATTCTTTAAAGCGCCGATGGACAGTCGCTTTACTGATGTTGTGACCGAGCCCTTTCAAGACGCCCGTAATTTCTTCATAAGTCAGCCCTTTTTCTCTCAAAGAGACAATTTCACTGATTGGCACTTCGATACGCTCTCGGCCTTCAACGTTTCCTCTGTTTTTCAAATTGCGTTCAGGACGATACCCCTCCCTGACAGCACGTTTCATGCCCCGTCTAATTTTGGCGTTGTGCACTTTCCGTTGATATTCTTCAACTACTGCCAAAATTTCAAGTAACATCGTATCCATTTCATTAAGTGCAATTGGCCCACTATCATTGCGTGAAAAAACGGCTGTGTCTGTTTTCAACAACAGGTGCAAGACAGCCATCCTAGCATTCCCACGTCCGAGCCTCGTCTCATCTTGTATCAGTACTGCATCTACTTCTTCATCGCGGATGTAATCCAGCATACTAAGCAATCCTTCTCGGTCAATGTCGTAACCGCTATGTTTGTCCTCGAATGTAGCGACAAGTTCTAAATTGAGTTCACTAGCCAAATCTTCAAGTTCCTCTTCTTGCCTCGTAAGTGATAGTTCCTGCGTTTCTTTTTCTGTGCTCACTCGGCAATAAATGACGCACTTCTTTCGCGGCTCATTCATCAGTACCACCGGCCAGTTGTACACTGTCGTCTTCATGTGTCTGTATAGTTGGCAAAAGCAAATCTTCTCCCTTCTTGATTGTGGCAGAGGACAGATTATTTAGAGTCATCACTTCTTTAATCCATTTCTCTGACGACATGTTTTTCGAGTGGTGAAATGCAAGGCCCCAGAGCGTGTCCCCTTCAGTAATTGTAATTGTTGTGACTTCAGCTTGCTTCGTTTCATATTTACCAACTCCTATAATTGCAAAACCTAAACATAAAATAACAATAAATATACCATAACCATTGTTTTTAATGAAAGTCATCATTTCTCCCCCTTGCGAATGTTTGTTCGTATCACTGTTTTCATTATAGGAAATACAAAACTGGATGTCAACACTTATTAGAACTTGTGTTTGCCATTCCTATAGTGGGCTGATATAATGAATCTATTGAAATAACTCGAATTTCGGTGAGACTTTCACGATTTTTGATTGTTGTAAGAATTTTAGTTAAGGGGTGATTGTTGTGAAGAAAATCTCAAAAAGACAGGAAGACATTTTGACATTCATTAAATCAGAGGTAAAGAAAAAAGGGTATCCACCTTCCGTAAGGGAAATTGGGGAGGCTGTGGGGCTAGCTTCAAGTTCAACTGTTCACGGTCATCTAGCTCGTTTAGAAAGCAAGGGCTTCATTAGAAGAGACCCGACTAAACCTAGAGCAATCGAAGTCCTGGATCCTGAAGGGTTGGAAACGATGAAACCCGGAGTTCTACATGTCCCTCTTGTCGGTAAAGTTACTGCAGGTCTTCCGATTACAGCCATTGAAAACATTGAAGAGTACTTCCCTCTCCCTGAATCGTACGGCACTTCGGAGGACAACCTCTTTATGCTTGAGATTGTTGGGAATAGTATGATTGAAGCAGGAATCCTTAATGGAGATTATGTTATCGTTAAACAGCAACAGTCAGCTAATAATGGTGAGATTGTCGTAGCAATGACAGAAGATGATGAAGCGACAGTGAAGCGGTTCTTCAAGGAAAAAAATTATTTCCGTCTTCAACCTGAAAATGAATCTATGGATCCAATTATTCTCGATAATGTATCGATACTTGGTAAAGTCGTTGGCGTTTATCGTACGATTCATTAAGGGTAGACATGGAATTTCGCGTAATATTCATCTGCAATGCCAGACTATCTAATACTCTCACAAATACGAAAGAGCTATTCCTCTATTATGAAGGAATAGCTCTTTGTTATTTCCCTATTAAATTTTCCTTAACCAGTCTTCCTATGGATGACAACACAGCCACTTTCACATGCTCGTATGTGAGGCCCCCTTGAACGTATGCGGTATAAGGAGGTCTGATTGGACCATCTGCCGTAAGCTCTATGCTTGACCCTTGGATGAACGTGCCCGCCGCCATGATAACATCGTCCGTATAACCCGGCATATAAGAGGGCTCAGGTGCGTAGTGAGCATTGATGGGCGAGTTCTGCTGAATTGACTGGCAGAATGCGATCATTTGATTGGCATTTCTGAAAGATACAGACTGAATTAAATCGGTTCTTTTTTGCGTGTAATGCGGTGTTGTCTCGAGTCCAAAACTTTCGAGGAGCGCTGCCGTGAAGAGCGCACCTTTCACTGCCTGGCTAACAACATGCGGTGCCAGGAAAAATCCTTGGTACATCTCCCGTAGAGTATCAAGCGACGCCCCAGCTTCCGCTCCAAGACCAGGAGATGTCATTCGAAACGCACACTTCTCCACAAGATCTGCACGACCGGCAATATAGCCACCAGTTCTTGCAATGCCGCCGCCTGGATTTTTAATGAGCGACCCTGCCATCAGGTCGGCACCGACTTCTGTGGGCTCTTTCTCTTCGACAAATTCACCATAGCAGTTGTCGACAAAGACGACCAGGTCAGGATTGATGGCTTTTACTTTAAGGATCATTTCACCGATTTCATCCACCATAAAGGATGGACGATCTGAATAGCCTTTTGAGCGCTGGATTCCTATAATTTTTGTTTTAGCATGGATATTTTTCGATACTTCTTCAAAGTTGACCGTTCCATCATCATTTAGCTCAATGTGTTTATATGTAATGCCGTAATCCAGAAGCGATCCAGTATCTTTCCCTTTTCCTGATACGATGGATTCCAAGGTATCATAAGGTTTTCCTGTGATATAGAGCAATTCGTCACCTGGGCGAAGAATTCCAAAAAGACTAATTGAAATTGCATGGGTCCCTGAAATAATCTGGTTGCGAACGAGACAGTCCTCCGTTTTGAATACATCGGCATAGACTTGTTCCAACACGTCACGCCCTGTATCATCATATCCATAACCAGTTGTGCCATGCAAGTGAAAATCGCTTACTCTATTTTTGCGGAATGCGTTCAGCACTTTCCGTTGATTATAAAAAGCAGTTCTTTCAACACTTTTAAAAAAAGGTGCAAGTTTTCCTTCGATACGTTCAGCATCTTCAAGCAATAAATCTTCTTGTTCAGTCACCATGATTGTATTCCTCATCTCATTAAATAGTCACTATATATCTTATCAGTCTGTTCACGGAGGTCAATGTTTACAGAACTGTTCATTGAAAAATCACGAATACCTGTTAGAATTTTAGGGGTCTATTGATTGGAGGCAATACATTGGCTTGGGACGTTTTTAGCTTGATCGGTACTGCGGCATTTGCCATTTCGGGTGCAATTGTTGCAATGGAAGAAGAATATGATATTTTTGGCGTTTATATCTTGGGGATAGTCACCGCATTTGGCGGAGGTGCTGTTCGTAATGTTTTGATAGGCGTACCTGTTTTATGGAATCAAGAATTCCTCTTTATTGTTGCTACTGTTTTAATAACCGTTATTTTCTTTTTCTCAAGATTTCTTCTTGCTCATTGGAACAAATGGGGAAATTACTTTGATGCAATCGGGTTGGCTACGTTCGCCATTCAAGGTGCGATGCTTGCCGTTCAATTGGACATGTCGCTCTATGCAATTATAGTGGCAGCTGTTCTTACAGGAGCTGGCGGCGGTGTCATCCGTGACCTGTTGGCTGGTCGGAAGCCACTTGTCTTTAAA
The DNA here is from genome assembly GCF_057669885.1 of Sporosarcina sp. Y1011. Taxonomy (NCBI): domain Bacteria; kingdom Bacillati; phylum Bacillota; class Bacilli; order Caryophanales; family Caryophanaceae; genus Sporosarcina; species Sporosarcina sp. Y1011. Next base: position 59,899 of record NZ_JBYHFP010000003.1, read on the forward strand.
CGGGACTTCTATGCTGTATGGGCTGTGGGCGCGGGTCTTGCAGTCGGTCTTGGTCTGTATGAGTATGACATAGCCCTTTATGCATTACTTGTGGTAACCGCGGGACTGCGTATTTTATCGCTCATCTTCCAATGGAAACTACCAATTCGTAAATTATCCTAAAAAGGCGGAAATGGATTGAAGCATCCATTTCCGCCTTTTTTCACTCAAGCTCTTCTTTTAAAATAACAGGTTTCGATGGGACATATGTGGAAATCGCATGCTTGTAAATGAGTTGTTGTTTCCCGTCTGATTCTAGTAGAACGGTATAATTATCATACGATTTTATAAGTCCTTTCAACTGAAATCCATTCAGTAAAAATACCGTTACAAATGTATTATTCTTTCGTAACGAGTTTAAAAAAGTTTCTTGCATATTAACCTGTTTCATACGTCGAGTCCTCCAGTTGTCATAACTATATTTCTACTGCCTACTTTAACTAATTCGACTTGGATGATTTAAATCCTTCATGATTGTCAAAATTTCCTTAACAATCTCATTTTTATCTATACTTGCGTCAAACCAAGCTATGTCCAGTTTGTTGCGGAAATACGTCATTTGCCGTTTTGCGTAATTGCGTGTATTTTTCTTAATCATTTCAATGGCTTCATCCAAAGAGTGCTTGTCTTCAATGTATTGATGGATTTCCTTATAGCCGATTGCCTGCACCGATTGTGTTCCACGAATGCCTTCATGCCATAATCTAGTAGCTTCTTCGGTTAGGCCTTTTGCCATCATTATGTCTACACGCTGATTAATACGGTCATACAGCACGTCACGGTCCATTTCAAGGCCGACAATCAAATGTTCATAAAGAGAAGCGTGCCCTACCCCTTCTTCATGATCCCCTTTTGTCTTGCCAGTCACTTCGATAATTTCCAGTGCTCTGACAAGCCTGCGGTGATTATTTGGATGAATTTTTCCCGCAGTAGCCGGATCCAATCCTACAAGTTTTTCATAAAGCAACTGACCACCTTCTTCGGCCAGTTCCTGCTCGAGACGTTTCCTTACTTCTAAATCCGCAGCTTCTTCTGTAAACCGAAAATCGAAAAGAACCGATTGAATGTATAATCCTGTACCCCCCGCGATAATCGGTATTTTTCCTCGGTCGGTTATATTTTTTATCCACTTTCGGACTTGTGTTTGATATTCTGCAACAGAAAAAGGTTCGTCTGGCTCTAACACATCGAATAAATGATGGGGAACGCCTTCCATTTCTTCAACTGTGATTTTAGCAGTTCCGATATCCAGTCCCTTGTAAACTTGCATTGAATCACCGTTAATAATTTCTCCCCCAATGGCTTTGGCCAAACGAACACTGAGAGCCGTCTTTCCTGACGCTGTAGGGCCTACAATTGCGATTACTTCAGGATACTTATTCATTTTTCTCAATCCAATCTCCGACCGCTTTGAATACATGTTGTCGATTTGTTTCATGAAGCATTTCGTGTCTGCCGCCTTCAAATAACATAAGAGTCAGGTCTTCCATACCTGCTTTTTCGTAGCGCTTCGCTACTTCCAAAACGCCTTTTCCATTGTTCCCCACGGGATCTTCATTTCCTGAAAAGAGGAAGACTGGAAGTTGTTTCGGGATTTTATTTATTTCATCTGAGTCATTAATCTCTCCAAGTCCTTTGAATAAATCTATGAAAAATTGTGTTGTTGGGACAACTCCGCATTGAGGATCTACAATGTACTTCGCAACAGCTTCAGAATCTCTAGATAACCAATCAAAAGGAGTTTTTGGTTGGTCAACTGATTTATTGAATCCTCCGAAAACCAGTTTGTTCAGGAAGTGATTTTGTTGGTCAAAACCATTTTTCTTGCCATGCAAATAAGCAACCCCCAGGCCCGCAAGACGGCTTGCACCTGGGTCTCCACCTGTCCCTGAAAATATGGCCATGTCTATTTCACTGCCATACAGCTGAACATATCTTCTTGCAACAAACGACCCCATGCTATGACCAAATAGAATGAAACGAGGTGAAGGATATTGTGACCGAAAAGCGGAAATAATCTCGTATGTATCCTGCACAACACGGTCAAATCCAAATACATCTGCAAAATAACCTTTTACCCCATTCATGGTAGCGGTTTTTCCGTGCCCTCGATGGTCATGCCCCGTAACGATGTATCCTCTACCCGTTAAATAATTTGCAAACTCTTCATATCTGGCAATATGCTCCGACATGCCATGAAGTAAATGGATATGCCCGACAGGCGTACCCGTAGGTTGCGCTATACATGTATTCAACCGAAAACCATCTGTCATTTCAATTGTCAATTCCTTAATGATGAACACCTTCCTTCACTTTGGCTTCAGCAAGTGGACAGTTCAGTTCATTCAAATAGCGTACTCATTCGCGCTGACCCGTATGAAAGGAGTTTCGCCATATCCACTGTAACTGTCTCTTAAAACATTTCTACAATATACCGCCTGTTGAGTGAGAAAAAGAATCAATCTATACCAATATGAACACCTTTCGTCAAACGTAGTCTCTTCATATTGGAAAGTTCATCTTTTCCACGCAACCTATCAACCCAAGGATCTTTTTCGGCTACAGACTCACATAGTTGTTATAAACAATTTACCTACCGTGTACAAGCTTTGTGGGTCGACTGGATGTGCCTGCTACAAAATCCTGCATCAACCTATAGAGCGACTGATAAACCGCGTATAACTGCATCCAGTGCAATCCCCTGCCCCGGTAATTCCCCCATCAAAGTTTAAAGATACGTGTAGCCTCTACAGCTTTTTTCCAACCCCTGTACAGCTGATCCCGTTCTTCAGTTTCCATTGAAGGTGAATACGTCTTTTCTTTTGTCCATAACGATTCGACATCTTCGAGTGTACCGAAAAAGCCTGTTGCGATTCCCGCTAGATAAGCGGCACCAAGCGCTGTTGTTTCTTGATATTTTGAAAGTTCGACATCCGCTTGCAGCAAATCACTCTGGAATTGCATTAGAAATGCATTTGCCACACCGCCACCATCCACTCTTAATATACCAATATCCATGCCGGCGTCCTTTTCCATCGTGAGCAAGACATCTTTAGACTGATAAGCAAGTGATTCCACAGTTGCTCGGATGAAATGTTCTTTTTCTGTACCGCGCGTCAAACCGAAGACGGCACCCCGCGCATCAGAATCCCAATAGGGGGTTCCAAGTCCGACAAAAGCAGGAACGACATAGACCCCGTCAGAGGATGCTATACGTGTTGCATACGCTTCCGTATCCGATGCCTTTTTAAACATCCGCAGTCCGTCCCTAAGCCATTGAATTGCAGAACCAGCGACGAACACACTGCCTTCAAGCGCATAGGTTACTTTGCCATCTAGCCCCCAGGCAATCGTTGTTAACAGACCATTGTCTGACCGCACCATTTCGTCGCCCGTATTGAGGAGCATGAAACAACCTGTACCATACGTATTTTTAGCCATCCCTTTATGGAAACAGGCCTGCCCGAAAAGAGCACATTGCTGGTCACCCGCAGCGCCTGCAATCGGGATTTCAGCACCAAAAAAGACTGACTTGGCTGTTTTGGTGTAAATTTCTGAAGAGGAACGGACTGCAGGGAGCATCGATTCAGGTATTTCGAGAAGGTCACATAATTCACTATCCCATTGTAGTTCGGCAATATTATAGAGCATCGTCCTGGATGCGTTGGAATAATCCGTTACATGGACTGCCCCGTCAGATAACTTCCAGATGAGAAAAGAATCGATTGTCCCGAACAATAATTCTCCTTTTTCAGCCCGGGCACGTGTACCATCTACATTGTCTAGAATCCATTTCACTTTTGACGCTGAAAAGTAAGGATCTAATTTCAAGCCTGTTTTATGTTGGATTGTTTTTTCATGACCCGCTTCTTTTAACGCATCAACAATTCCCTGCGACTGTCTTGACTGCCAAACGATTGCGTTGTACACAGGCTGTCCCGTCTTTTTATCCCAAACGACGGTTGTTTCCCTTTGGTTCGTAATCCCGATGCTGTCAATGTCTTCAGGCTGTTTACCACTTTCCGTCAATACCGATGCGATTACAGATAGGACGGATCCCCAGATTCCGCTGGCATTGTGCTCAACCCAGCCTGGTTTCGGAAAAATTTGTTTGAATTCTCGTTGTGAGGAATGGACGATTTCTCCTTGCTTGTCAAAAAGTATTGCCCGTGAACTGGTAGTGCCCTGATCAATTGCGAGTACATACTTCTCCATTTACCTTCCCTCCTCCACATTCAATTTACATGACTCGTTTAAACATTTTTTCAATTTCATACGTCGTGAAATGAATGAGTACAGGTCTGCCGTGTGGACAAGTGAACGGATTTTCGACGTTCCCTAAATCATTCAGAAGCCTCTCCATATCAGCGAGTGTTAAGTGGTGGTTTGCTTTGATGGAACGTTTACAACTCATCATTATGGCCGCATCTTCACGCAGTTTTCCGATATCGATTATTCGTGTATTCAGTACTTGCTCAATTATATCTTCTATGATGATGGACTCTTCTCCTGCCGGGAACCAAGAGGGATATTCTTTTACTGCATAAGAAGACGGTCCAAACTCTTCTAGAAAAATGCCGACGTCTTGCAAAAGGGTGATATTTTCTTCTATTTTTGTTTTATCATCCGCTGCGTAATGAAATATGAGCGGGATAAGTAACATTTGTCTTTCGCCATTATCGGTTTTACTTAATTTGTCGCGGAAAAACTCATATTTTATTCGTTCTTGTGCTGCATGTTGGTCAATCATGAAGAAACCATCTTCATTTTGTGCAACGATATACGTTCCATGGACTTGACCAACGGGAACGAGTGCCGGAAAGTTTTTATCTTGTTCAGGTTGTGCTACATCGTCTTGTACATGTGATGGTTCATTGACCGTCCAAGGTACTTGGTTCTCAGCTTCTACTTCTTGTGATAAATAAGGCTGATACGCTGGTTTTTCGAGTGGAGTCATCGATGGTTCGGTGACTGGTTTAGGTCGTTCGGTTCTGAATTCATTCCACATATTTACTTGCTCTGATTGAATTTTTTTAGCCGGTTCTTTTTTAATGGCATCCGGGACAATTGTGTTTTTTCGAATGGCCTTCTGAATGGCTTCTTTAATAATCACGAGCAACTCGCCTTCTTTACTCATGCGTATATGTTGTTTGGAAGGATGCACATTGACATCAGTCAAGTAGGGATCCCCTTCAACATTGATAACTGCGATTGGGGATCGTCCGATTGGCAAATAGGTGTGAAGCGCATCTAGTACCGTATGATTGATCGCTTGGCTTTTTACCCATCTGCCATTAACAACTATAGTCATATAGTTTCTTGAAGCACGTGTCATTTCCGGTAATGTTATAAAACCAGAAACTTTGTAATCCGCATTCTCGCCTTCAAAGGGCACCATTTTACGAGCGACAGCCATACCATATATATCAGATAGAACCCGATGCTGATCATTGCTTCCCGCTGTTTGCAATAACACTTGGGTGTAATGCGTCAATTTGAAAGCGATTGCGGGATGACTGAGCGCGAGACGATTGACCAGGTCAATGGTATGTCCTAGTTCCGTCTGAATCGTTTTCATGTATTTAAGGCGTGCAGGCGTATTGAAAAATAACTGGGAAACAGTAATATCTGTCCCTTTTCGAAACGCTGCAAAGTCATGTTTGACGAGTCTACCGCCATCAATTTGCACTTCTGTGCCTTCCGTTTCACCGTCAGAAGTCCACATCATTATCTTAGACACCGATGCAATACTCGCAAGTGCTTCCCCGCGGAAACCGAGTGTCCGGATTCGGAACAAATCATGATCCGTCGTAATCTTGCTTGTTGCGTGCCGCTCAAATGCCTGAACAGCATCAAGTCTTGACATTCCATTGCCATTATCGGTCACACGAATGTTCAACAAGCCTGCTTCTTCGAGTGCAATTTCAATCACCGTGCTTTTTGCATCAATCGCATTTTCAACTAGCTCTTTTACGATAGATGCAGGTCGTTCGACGACTTCGCCCGCAGCGATTTTATTGGACAGTGTATCGTCCATCACTTTGATGATATCTATCGGTCTCACCCTTTCTTAGTGCCGAGCTTTTCTTTCAATCCATGCACGTATTGCAACGCTTGAAGCGGCGTCATATTCATTAAATCCGCCCCGGCTATATCCGATAGCACATCCCGCTCTTCAGTTGAATGGTCATTTTTTTCTTCATTGTTTAAGTCAAAAAAATTCAATTGGATCGGCTCTTCGCGAACTGTTTGGTTTTTCACATTTTCAAATGTATCCAGTAATGCTTTTGCTCGACTCAGGATTGTTTCAGGAAGGCCTGCAAGATCCGCAACGTAAATACCGTAACTTTTGTCTGCCGGACCTGCCATCACTTTATGGAGAAAGACGACTTTACCATCTTGTTCCATTGCAGCGACATGGACATTTTCAAGTCGGGATAGTTCGTTATCCAAATTGGTCAGTTCATGGTAATGGGTAGAAAACAGCGTATTTGCTCCAATTTCATCGTGAATATGCTCCATCATGGCCTGCGCCAGTGCCATACCATCATATGTAGAAGTGCCACGTCCAATTTCATCGAATAGGAGGAGGCTCTGCGCCGTTGCATTAGCGATGGCATATTGTGATTCCATCATTTCCATCATGAATGTACTCTGTCCTGAAGCCAGGTCATCCGCGGCCCCGATTCTCGTGAATATTTGATCAGTGATTGGCAGTAATGCTTGATCACAAGGGACGTAACAACCAATCTGTGACATAACGACAATGAGTGCTACTTGTCGCATATACGTACTTTTACCCGACATGTTAGGACCAGTGATAAGCAACATATTCGCTTCATCACTCAATTTACAGTTATTAGGTACGTATAGAGAATGGTCCATCATTTTCTCAACGACGGGATGACGCCCATTTTTAATTTCTAACGATTTCCCATCATGAAATACCGGTTTCACGTAGTTGCGTTTTTCTGAAACCGCTGCGAATGAAAGAAGGACATCCAGTTCGCTCAGGACGCTTGCAAGATGCTGGATATGCCGAATATGCGTTTTCATGGAATCGCGAACCGCACTGAATAATTGATATTCAAGCTCTTGTCCATCTGCTTCCGCGTTTAAAATAAGGTCTTCTTTTTCTTTCAGTTCAGGGGTTATGTACCGTTCTGCATTGGCCAATGTTTGTTTTCTTTCATATCGCTCTAAGTCTGCAAGATGGATATTGGATTTCGTAATCTCGATATAGTAGCCGAAAATTCTGTTATACCCTATTTTCAAAGATTTAATGCCTGTACGCTCGCGTTCTAAGCGTTCAAGTTCTGCAAGCCATGTTTTACCATTCCTTGAAGCATCCCGGTATTGGTCTAGTAATGGATTATATCCATCTTTGATAATGCCGCCCTCTTTAACGGATAATGGAGGATTTTCGGCGATTGCGTTTTCGAGTATTTGCAATGCTTCATCACAACCATCAATTCTTTCAGAGAACTGATGAAGCAATGACCGATCGGATTGATGAAGTGATTCTTTGATAGCAGGAACTCGTCTCAAGGAATTCCGAAGTTGCGCTAAATCCCTTCCACTTGCGCTCCCCATTGAGATTCGTCCAGCAAGCCGCTCTAAATCGTAGACCTCTTTTAAGCTATTTTTCAATTCATCCCTTAGGAAAAACTCTTCAATTAGATCAGTTACTGCATTGAGCCGATTTTCTATTTCTCTTTTTTCGGCTAAGGGTTGATGGATCCACATTTTCAATTTACGAGCGCCCATCGCTGTGACTGTCTCGTCAAGCAACCAGTAAAGCGTACCCTCTTTACTTCCGCTCCGAATGGATTGAATGAGTTCCAAATTACGCATTGAATTAGCGTCAATCGATAGTTTTGCTTGTTTTTGCAAAAATTCAAATGGACGTATATGATCAAGTGCCGTTTTCTGCGTGCGCTTCACGTAGGAAACAAGCATGCTGCATGCCCCTGTGACATCGAATGGAACCGCGTCGAATAAATCTCTCGTTTCAAACTGCTCTTCACCGTACTCAATAGACAACATAATATTGCGTTTCGCCATGCTGCCATCGAGCGTGAGATGCAGTCTTTCATCGACAACGACCTCTTTCATGCCAAGTGCCTCAATTTCGGCAATTAACGTCCGCTCGTCGCCTTCTACACACTCTACTTTTCCCTCTCCGGTTGCCAAGTCTAGATAAGCCAGCGCATACCTGTTGCCGCCTATACTATCAGCAGAACCGATGAAGTGATTGGTATTCGCGTCAATTGTTTTTCCTTCAGTCATTGTTCCGGGGGTAATGATTTTGACGACTTCTCTTTTTACAATCCCCTTCGCATGCTTCGGATCTTCTGTCTGTTCACAAATAGCCACTTTATGACCTTTACTAATAAGCGTCTCGATGTAACCTGCAGCCGCATGATAAGGAACGCCGCACATCGGTATTCTGTCACGACTCCCAGCATCCCGGCTCGTTAACGTAATTTCAAGAATTTGAGATGCTTTCTCGGCATCCGAGAAAAACAATTCATAGAAATCGCCTAATCTGAAAAACAAAAATGCATCTTCGTGCGCTGCTTTTACTTTTAAATATTGCTGAATCATTGGTGTATGTGTTGTCATTCTCTAACCTCACTAGGTTTACTATTTTTTATTATTATACCAAACCTGGACAACGAAGGGTCCAGGTTCTGCGTGAATTACGCGGGCTTTGCGGAATTCTAAGCAAATCCTTAATACGAAGAGCCCAAATTCTGCGTGATTTTTATGGTCTTCAAAAATCTAAGCGATCAGTTTTCCCTTTTTCATCTTAACGTAAAAAAACCAAAAAAAGCCGGTAGTGTTCTCCGGCTCTCAAAATGAGGATGATTCTTTTCCTTTTTTACCATCATGTCCAGAAGGGCCACCTTGACCACGTGCTGATTTATGTCCCTCATCATGTGAGGATGATTCATCAGTGACTTTCCATTCTTCTTCAAAACTTTGCGGATGAATCGTAATTAATACTTTAGTTTCTCCAACGACTTCTGCCATTAATTCGCGTTCAATTGTGATTTGGAACTTCTCACCACTCTCCGAAATGACCGCTTCTGTACAATTCGGATGCTGGATGACATCTACAATTACCTCTTCGTGACCCGACGTCGGTTCATCTCTATAATGTAGCCGAATCTTGTCTCTGTAAGGTATTGACTCTGTAAATACAGATGTTTTTGAATGATCCTGATGGGAATACCAAACGTTGACGTCGAACTTACCACTCACTTCGATGTATTTACCAACCTTCTTCGCCTGATGTGTATGGTTGATGACCCAACAGCCGAGTATACTCGTGGGACTATTCGGCGGCTTAAGTGACACCGTCGTTTCGGTCCGCTTCTTCCCCTTGGCAATAACCGTCTTCGTCACAATCTGGCGTAAATTTTTCAGTTTAATTCCTCCTCCATTCGCTTCAATCCATTCTATGCAACAGAAGCCCAGAGAGTGAAAAAAATCGGCAGAAAATTTATTTCCGCCGATTGGTATGATTGATTATAGTTTTTCATATGTTGTGTTTTTTACATAAGAACCTGTTTCGCCTCGTCGCACATCGCCATCTGTCGCTTCGATGATTTCATCCGTGACTGTATTTGCAATTGTATTCGATACGAGTTGAAGTAAATCATTCACTTCGCCTTGTGATTGTTTAAATTCCTGGACGATAGGAACTTCATCGATATCTGCTTGAATCTTCTCGATTTTACCTTCAATAATACTTAAAGCTTTTTCTTTACCATACTGTTGGAAATTGACGGCCTGTTTTTGCAATGACTTCAGGCTCGCAATGTTTTCACGAATTTTTTGGTTTTCATTAATCTGTGCTTCCGCACGTTTGAAAAACTCAACTTGTTCCGTGTTGGCAATCATGTGTGCAATTTCGCGTGCTTTTGCAATAATTTCATCTTTTGTATAAATCTTTTCCATTATGACATCACCTTTTCCTTTTCTACAACGCCGATGAATTCACCGTCGAGTGACCACGTTTTGGCCTCTATTATTTTTACGTTTACAATTTTTCCAATTGCCGATTGGGGTGCTTTGAAATTCACCAGTTTATTTTTCGATGTATATCCTGCTAGCACTTCTGGATTCCGCTTACTTTCCCCTTCAACCAACACTTCCACGACTTTTCCTTTGTAGGGTTTCATCGCTTCCGCGGATAATTCATTAACAAGATTATTCAACCGCTGCAGACGTTCTTTTTTCACTGCCATTGGGATATTGTCAACCATTTTTGCAGCTGGTGTACCCTCCCTTGGTGAATAAATATACGTATAGGCGATATCGAAACCGACTTCTCTATATAAGGACATCGTCTCTTCAAACTGCTCGTCCGTTTCATTCGGGAATCCAACGATAATGTCCGTTGTTAACGTTACATTCGGAATCGCTTTTTTAATCTTCCCGACTAGATTAAGATAGTGTTCGCGTGAATACTTGCGTGCCATAATTTTCAATATATCACTTGAACCGGATTGGACGGGAAGATGGATGTGATCGACTAAATTTCCCCCCTTAGCAAGCACTTCGATTAAATGGTCATCGAAATCACGGGGATGGCTTGTTGTGAAACGAATTCTCGGAATATCGATTTTTCGTAAGTCGCCCATCAAATCACCGAAACGGTAACCGATATCATCAAAGTCTTTCCCGTAAGAATTGACGTTCTGTCCGAGCAATGTTATTTCCTTATACCCTTCTGCCGCTAACTGTCGAACTTCTTGAATGATGTCTTGTGGTCGCCTGCTGCGTTCCTTGCCTCGTGTATAAGGAACGATGCAATAGGTACAGAATTTGTCACACCCGTACATGATGTTAACCCATGCCTTGATATTACCATGTCTGACCTTTGGAAGGTTCTCAATGATATCCCCTTCTTTTGACCAAACATCGATTACCATCTCTTTTGACATGTATGCCTCATGTAAAATGTTGGGAAGTCTATGAATATTATGTGTACCGAAAATCATATCAACTTGATCATACGTTTTTAGGATTTTATTCACAACTGATTCTTCTTGGGACATACATCCGCAGACGCCAATCAGGACGTCAGGGTTCTTCTGTCTAAGAGGTTTGTAGTGTCCAAGTTCTCCAAAAACCTTATTTTCAGCGTTTTCTCGTATGGCACATGTATTGAGCAATATAAGATTTGCTTCTTTTACATTTACTGTAGCCTCATAACCAAGCCCCATTAAAATACCTGCAATTACTTCTGTATCATGTTCGTTCATTTGACAGCCAAACGTTCTGATAAAAAACTTCCGATTGTTTCCCATTCCTCGGAAACGTTCGTCAATTTTGAAATCATCGTGATAGGCAATTTCTTCTTTGCCACGCTTTTTCGCATCTTTCAACGATGGTGGTGCGTAGACTGTCTGAAAGTATTGGCTATAGTCCTTTTCTGGCGGTTTAACATGAGCCGGTTCCAAAAGCCCGGCATTCAGGCGCTGTTCTTCACTCATTTAAATTGCCCCCTTTCCCACGTAAATGTGGGAATTTAAACATATTGTTTCATTATATCTAATTATAGACCGGCTATACAAGAGTGAGTCTGCTTTGTCGATTGATTGTCACAGTTCCACAAGGCTTTTTATTTTTAAACAACTAAAAGACCACAGGAAAATAGTGGCTTCCTGTGGTCTCAACTTTTCTAATTTACATATTGCGCTGTCGCTTTTCAACAAGCAATTTCAATGCTGTTCGTCCCTCACCATTAATTTCGATATCTGTGAAGGCCGGTGCACAAATGAGATCACCACCACTAGGAGCGACGAATCCTCGTGCAATTGCAATTGCTTTTATAGCTTGATTTAATGCACCTGCACCTACTGCCTGCATTTCTGCGTACCCCTGGTCCCGAATAACTGCAACGAGTGCTCCAGCAACGGAATTGGGATTCGAGCGAGATGATACTTTCAATGGATTCAACATAATTCCTCCTTATTTTTCGATGTCTATGGAACAGATATCTCCATAAACCATCCTATGACTCGGAGGTTACGTTTAGACGCGAATCATCCTTTGAAAGGTCGGTCATCATTGATAGAAACACGTTCAACTTTTACAGCATGCCCTTTTTCATCATCCAATTCCACAAAAAGTCCATTTAACTGGGAACGTCCCGATTTAGGTACTTCAAAACGGACTGGTAAATTGGTTTTGAAACGATAGAGGACATCCTCTTTTTTCATGCCTAGTATTTCATCATACGGGCCCGTCATACCTGCGTCAGTCAAATAGGCTGTACCTCCTGGTAAAATGCGATCATCCGCCGTCTGGACATGCGTGTGCGTCCCTACAACTACTGACACTTTCCCATCAAGATGCCAACCCATAGCTATTTTTTCACTCGTTGCTTCAGCATGAAAATCGACGAAGACAAGCGGGGAGATTTCTCTCGCCTCTGCTACCAGTTCATCCGCCTTTTCAAATGGATCTCCGTGTGGAGGTAAAAATACCCGTCCGTGTAGATTAATGATGGACAATGTAACGCCATTACGTGAAATCGTTGTCATCCCTTTACCGGGTGCTTCATCTGAAAAGTTTGCTGGACGTATTAGATAATCAGTATCATCTATAAAATCATAGATTTCTCTCTGATCCCATGTGTGATTACCCATTGTTATGACATCCACACCTGCGCGTAACAACTCGTCAAATATTGATTTTGTAATGCCTCTTCCAGCTGCTGCATTTTCACCATTGGCAATAATGACATCAGGGTTGTACTTTCTTTTTAAGCGCGGTAAATAATCAAATATCATATCCCTACCAAGCGAACCGACAATATCACCTATGAATAATACTTTCATTTAAAATATCTCTCCCAATAAAAAAGAAGTTCCCGGACCGAAATCACGGAAACCCCTTTTTTTACTATTTTGCGTATTCGACCGCACGTGTTTCACGGAGGACCGTTACTTTAATATGACCTGGATAATCGAGTTCTTCTTCAATTCGTTTCCGAATATCTCTCGCTAGACGATGGGCTGAAATATCATCAATCTGATCTGGACGAACAATCACTCGGACTTCGCGTCCAGCTTGGATTGCAAATGATTTCTCCACACCCTCATACGATTCAGAAATCTCTTCAAGCTTCTTCAGTCTACGAATATAATTTTCAAGTGTTTCACTACGTGCTCCCGGTCTTGCAGCTGATAATGCATCTGCTGCTGCTACGAGTACCGCAATTACCGATGTCGCTTCTGTATCCCCATGATGGGAGGCGATACTATTTATAACGACAGGGTGTTCCTTGTATTTCGTTGCTAGTTCTACACCAATTTCTACGTGACTGCCTTCAACTTCATGATCAATCGCTTTTCCGATGTCATGGAGTAGTCCAGCCCGTCGTGCGAGTGTAACATCTTCTCCAAGTTCAGCTGCCAATAATCCCGCGAGATAAGCAACTTCTGTTGAGTGCTTCAGAACATTTTGACCATAACTTGTACGGAAACGCAGTCTTCCGATGATTTTGATAAGGTCTGGATGCAAATTATGAATTCCGATATCGAACGTTGTCTGCTCTCCAGTTTCACGGATGAGCTCATCCACTTCACGTCTAGATTTATCAACCATCTCTTCGATGCGTGCCGGATGAATCCGTCCATCTGCCACTAATTTCTCAAGTGCCAGTCGTGCAGTTTCACGACGTACCGGATCAAATCCTGACAAAATGACAGCTTCCGGTGTATCATCGATGATCAGGTCAATTCCTGTCAACGTTTCGAGCGTTCGAATGTTTCGTCCTTCACGGCCAATGATGCGGCCTTTCATCTCGTCATTCGGCAGATTAACGACCGAAACAGTCGTTTCAGCAACATGATCTGCAGCGAATCGTTGTAAAGCAATAGATAGAATTTCACGCGATTTCTTATCTGATTCCTCTTTTGCACGTTGTTCAGACTCTTTCGTCATGACAGCGATGTCTGTAGCAAGTTCTTTTTCTACTTCACTTAAGATGAGCCTTCTTGCTTCATCTCTTGTCAGTGATGATATCTTTTCAAGTTCAGTTTTCTGAACCGTTACTAATTCTTCTGCCTTGCGTTCCATCTGTTCTATAAGCTGTTGTCTTCCTGTAAGCGCTTCTTCTTTACGCTCCAGACCTGAGTCTCTTTTATTGAGAGCTTCATCCTTGCGATCATGATTTTCTTCCCGTTGTAAAAGACGGCTTTCCTGCTTTTGCAGTTCCGCCCTTCGTTCACGGATCTCTGATTCCGCATCAATTCTCAGTTTGTGAGTTTCATCTTTCGCTTCTAGTAGTGCTTCTTTCTTAAGAGACTCTGCCTCACGCTTCGCCTCTTCGACGATTTGTTCTGCCGAGTTCTTGGCACCAGTCACTTTTGAATCATTCACTTTCTTACCAAAGATATAGGTAACAACTGCACCGACGAACAGACCGAGCAAAGCGAAGATGATAAATTCTACTAACATCCAGCTCACCTCCTCCTGCTATTCTTTTCATTTTCAGTCGGCTCATATATCTACGTACAATATACTGCCAAAATCATTTAAAGGGTATGAAATTATACAATTCTAATTGTATCTATGTAAATTTGACATGTCAAGGATACGGAGGTCTTCAGAACGCATTATTCAATGAATTAATTGCAGGTTTTATTCCTGCATTTTACAACTAACACAGGTTTTATATTTGATAATACCATTGGATTTCTCACTTTCAGTTTCAAAATGGTAATCTCCCATTCCCTTGCCCTCAGCATAAAAAAACCGATTGTCCAAAGTAAAGGACAAATCGGTTATTAAACGCTGTTATTCTTTATCAAGAAGTAGTTCTAGCTCTTCGTCTTCTTCGTCTATGTCATTGGCAATAACGACATTTTTTGCACCATCGAGTCCATATGATTCACGAATTTTGCGGGAGATTTCCGCACGGATATCCGGATTTTCCTTCAAGAACTGTTTCGAGTTCTCGCGTCCCTGCCCCATTCGTTCGCCTTCGTATGAATACCATGATCCACTTTTTTGAAGTACTTCGGATTCTGCACCAAGATCGACAATTTCGCCTTCTCTTGAAATTCCTTCTCCGTACATAATATCAACTTCCGCCAATTTGAAAGGCGGTGCAACTTTATTTTTAACAACGCGAATTCGTGTTTTATTTCCCATAATATCATTGCCTTGTTTGATAGCTTCTCCACGTCGTACGTCTATCCGAACAGAAGAGTAAAACTTCAATGCGCGTCCCCCAGGTGTTACTTCCGGGCTACCGAACATAACACCTACTTTTTCACGGATTTGGTTAATAAATATGGCAATCGTGTTGGATTTATTAATAGCACCTGAAAGTTTACGTAAAGCTTGGGACATAAGACGGGCTTGCAATCCGATGTGCGAATCACCCATCTCCCCTTCAATTTCCGCTTTAGGTACGAGTGCAGCAACGGAGTCGATTACAAAAATATCGACAGCGCCACTTCGTACGAGTGCTTCAGCGATTTCAAGTGCTTGCTCTCCCGTGTCAGGCTGAGAAAGTAGCAACTCATCGATGTTGACACCCAATTTTTGTGCATAAAGCGGATCGAGCGCATGTTCAGCGTCGATAAATGCCGCTGTTCCTCCTGCAGCCTGCACTTCTGCGATGGCATGGAGGGCAACTGTCGTTTTACCCGAACTTTCAGGTCCGTATATTTCAACGATACGTCCCCGTGGATATCCACCTATACCGAGTGCAAGATCCAGTGTAAGGGAGCCTGACGAAGATGTTTCAAGTTCCAGGTTTGTTTTTTCACCCAGTTTCATAATGGATCCTTTACCGAATTGCTTTTCAATTTGTTTTAATGCAATATCTAATGCCGCTTTACGGTCGCTCAAATTATTTCCTCCCTGAAGGTGATGTTCTGTTTTTCTTACTACCCCTACTATACTCCTTTAATGAGAAATACTCAATATAAAAGCGAACATTTATTCGACTATTTTTTATAAAATGTAGTTTTAAGTGAGAATAGAGGGGTAAATCGCATTTTTAAATGAGAACAGGAGCTAAACTTTAATTTTGACTTTCTTTAGCCGTGAGATATTTAATAAGATAATAGGTCGCAAATCTTGCTGCTCTGAGACGATTTACGTTTCTTGAACCCGACAAAAATAATTTGTGTGTTACTGTAATTCCATTGGAGGAGGCGATACCAATCCAAACGGTTCCCGCTGGCTTACCATCATGTGGATCCGGACCAGCAGCACCCGTGAGTCCAATACCAATGTCTGACTTGAACTTTCGTTTAACGTTCTCTGCAAGAGATGCCGCACATTCCGCACTCACAACGCCATATTCCTCCAATAGAGACTGCTCAATACCGAGCTGTTCCATTTTAGTTTTTTCATTGTAGACAACAACGCCGCCTTCTAGTGACGAACTGATTCCTGGTTCCATAGCGAGTTCGGACATGAATAGGCCAGTAGTCAAACTCTCCGCTGCCGCCAATGTCCAACCATTTCGGATTAGAAGTTCAGCAGCTTTGGAAGACAATGTATCTTCATTCACCCCATAGATGAAATTGCCCACTAGAGAACGGATTTCCTCTTCTACAGGAGCAATCATTTGTAGCGCTGCATCGTTCGTTGCCGCTTTTGCAGTAATACGCAATGTCACTGCATCCGCTGTTGCCAACGGTGCAATTGTTGGGTTCGTTTGTTTTTCTAAAATGGACTGGATCCGGTCCTCAAGTTCCGCTTCACCTATACCATAAAATTTCAATACTTTAGATGTAATGACTTCATGCTTCCCTGTTAGACCTAACAAGTATGGAATCGCCTCATGCTCAAACATCGGTTCCATTTCATGTGGTGGACCTGGTAGGAGAAGATAGCGTATACCCTCTTTCTCTACCGCCATTCCCGGAGCCATGCCATTCCGATTAGTCAATACTTTAGCGCCTTTGAAGACCAGTGCCTGTTTTTTATTATTCTCGGTCATTATCCGACCACTACGTTCAAAATACTGTTGGATATGGCGAAGCGCATCATCATCGCTGACAAGTGTCGTACCAATATGCTTCACTATTGTTTCTTTTGTCATGTCGTCTTTCGTCGGTCCCAGTCCGCCGGAGAAAATTAAAATATCTACTCGTTTCCTTGCAATTTCAATCACTTCATCTAAACGCTCAGGATTATCGCCCACGACCGTTTGAAAATGGACGTCAATGCCTATTTCGGCAAGTTTCAATGAAATGAATTTGGCATTTGTATTCGTTATTTGTCCTAACAGCAATTCAGAACCAATTGCAATTATTTCTGCTTTCATATCCATCCACCTCCTTACATTGACTCCAACAGAATTTTTCTATTTTTATAGAAGTAGTCAAAACCTGACCAAACTGTAAACACCAATGCGATATAAAGCATAATTACACCGAAAGGAAAGCCAATCGATTCGAAAAATATATTGTTCAACAATAGTGAAGTAATTGCTAGAATTTGTGCAACTGTTTTAATTTTACCAAGTTGGTTAGCCGCTACAACTTCCCCGCCGCCTGCAAGGATAAGTCGTAAACCTGTCACAGCAAATTCACGGCTGATAATAATAATCACAATCCAAGAAGGTGCTATACCAAGCTCAACGAGTATGATAAGAGCCGCCGAAACGAGTAACTTGTCTGCAAGTGGATCTAGAAATTTCCCCATATTTGTAACGAGATTGTTTTTTCTAGCGATATAACCGTCGAGCCAGTCCGTTATAGAGGCAATGATAAAAATGAGTCCGCCGATTAAATGTTCTTTCATCATTTCAGTTCCAGCCACTGCGATATCGCCCATGCCAAAATCGATTAGCATAAAAATCATGAAAACTGGAATAAGTAGGACACGTGATACTGTTATTTTATTAGGTAAATTCATTAAGAACACTTTCCTTTCAAAGAAAATAGTCATCTGAAGTAGATGACTATCATTCTTTCGTGTATTTGATCATTATGTTTTGTGGAACAGTATCCTGTGGCGTTACGCCATATTCAAGTAGTTCGCCATTCACATAGATTTCAGTTGACTTAGGACGTCCTACCCGAATTCGGACGGATTCTGTTGCCGTCACATCAAATTCAATCGTTTCCCCCGTGTTCATGATGCGTGCGGGTGTCATCCATTCTTTACCGGTATTATCTTTAACGCCTATCCAAGAACCTCCGTTTAAACGAATCTCAAGTTTGAACGTTTCAGCATTAGTAAGGTCATACATCGACGTCTCTCCGCTTGCACTTTCAAAAGCTAGAGCCTGTTGTGGTTTTTCAGGTTCAGGTTCTTCTTCCACAGGCTCTTCGTCTGTCGTACCATTTTCAACCTTAGATGGATCCTGTTTGCTATTTTCCATCGTTACCGGCTGTTCGGTCTCTATGATATCCGCGCCGGACGAGGTATCTGATGTACCTTTAGAAAGGGTCCAGACAACAACCAAGATGAAGATGATAAACAAAGCAACGATAATTTTTGGCATAATTTCATTTAACCGTGTATTGCTTTTCAAGCCCCTTCTACGTGTTAATGTCGTTGAAGGTAACTGACCTGCCTCATCTTCAGGAGACACGGCAGGAGAACTGTCCTTATACATAGTAAGCATTTCATCCGGGTCGAGGTCCACTGCTTCTGCATATTGTTTTATAAACGCCCTTACATAAAAAGAACCGGGCATCATGCTGTAATCTTCATTTTCGATACCAGAAAGGTACCGTTTCTGTATTTTCGTGATTGACTGTAAATCTTCCAACGTGAAACCTTTATCCGTTCTCGCCTGCTTGAGACGATCACCTAATCCGGTCACCAAAAACACCTGCCTATCAAAAGTTGAATAAACCCGAACCGTCCGTCGACCCATGGCCCGACATCATATGGTTCTTCTCCATCATTTCATATGTAATTTCTTGCTCTGGATCTGTTCTCAATTCGATAATGTAATCGAAGTCCTCAATGCTATATTCAGAATGCTTAACAAACATATCCGGATGCTCTACAACTTTAATAGAAGGCATTCGCATCATCTCTCTGACGAGTTGCATATGACGCTCATCATCTGCACGGCGTGTAACAATTCCATCCAGGATGAAGATATTATCCTTCGAAAACTCATCGCCTGCCAAGTTTTTTCGAAGTGTTTGCTTGATCATTGTTGAAGATAGAAAAATCCATTTTTTGTTCGCACAGACACTAGCTGCGACAACCGATTCAGTCTTTCCTACGCGTGGCATTCCACGTATCCCGATTAACTTATGACCTTCCTGCTTAAATATCTCCGCCATAAAGTCAACAAGAATCCCAAGATCACTTCGTAGGAAACGGAAAGTTGTTCTTTCATCCGCATCACGCTGAATATAACGCCCGTGTCGGACCGCTAGAATATCGCGCAATTTCGGTTCACGGATTTTTATCACCTGAATGGTCTCCATCGTCTCAGCAATTTGTGCGAATCGTGCAATCTGATCATCATCTTCGGTCCGTAGCAGCATACCACGGTGTCCGCCGTCAACTCCATTGATTGTTACAATGTTCACGCGTAGCATTCCGAGTAGTGATGATATATCCCCCAGAAGACCAGGACGGTTTACCTGAATTTCATATTCGAGATACCATTCCCCCATCAGACACACTCCCCTTTGCCCATTTCTCAAACATCTACTACTATATGACGCACAGAAAGCAATATAGTTCTATGATAGCGGATTCTAGGCATTATGAAAAGGAAAAAGAGTAAAAGAAAAAGGGGATTGTCGAACTCCCCTTAGATCAATCACGCCTCGGCGTGATTGCGTCAAGATTTTGAATTGAGCTTGTGCCTGCAGGACGCAGGTATGCAACAGGGAAGGATTGAACTGCATCCTTCCTTATTGCCGCAGGACGCGGCGAACTTAGGTTGCCTATCCTATTATTAACTCCCTTCAAAATCTTTGACATCCGCCGAAGGCTTTAACAAGGAGAAATGGAACTCAATTTCTCCCCATTCAGCAAGGGTTTGCCCCCCGCTGAATTGCTGACTTCGTTCGCATTCATTTCGCCACTTATAGAAGTGGATGACTTATGCTGAATGAAGTTAAATCAAATATGCCAACCGCCATTTACTTTCAAAATCTCACCCGTTATATAATCCGCCTTGCCGCTCAATAGAAAATTAACTGCGTCAGCGACATTTTCTGGTGTCCCGCAACTCATTAGCGGGATCGTATCGATAATCATTTGTCGTTCGTCCATTGGAATGTCAGCATTCATCCGCGTTTCAATCCATCCGGGGGCAACTGCATTCACTCTTACTCCCGAATAGGCCGCTTCTTTTGCATATGCTTTAACAAATGCATGTTGCGCACCTTTTACGGCCGAATACATCACTTCTCCCGCCGCCCCCGTATTGCCCCAAATCGAGCCAATCACAACGACATAGGATCGATCAAATGCTCTCAGTTGAGACGATAACAGACTGATTAGCCTTGCCGGGTTTTGGACATGAACTTTCCATAAGGCATCCATGTCTCCAACAGTTGTTTCCGTTAACAATTTAAGCATGGATTGACCGTTCGATACAACAACTGCACCTGCACGAGGAACTTGTTTGGCCAGAAGGTCTGCTCCGTCGATTGCACTAAAATCTGCATGCACTATTTGAAAGTCCGCTTCCGGATAAGCCGAAATCAGTTCCGACTGAAGAAGAAGCGCTTGTGCTGTATTTTCATTGTAGTGAAGGTATAACGACCATCCTGTAGATGCCAGATTCCGACTGATTGCTCCGCCTATCCCACCGGATGCACCAAGGATGACACAGTATTTCCTGTCTGTCATTGTGCTTTATCGGCTGGGATAATTGAATAAACAGTATGACCGCTTTCATCTGAAAACGTATGGAATGCTTCTTTCAATTTTTCAAGCGTTAATTTTTCAAGTATCGGAACAACGTCAAATAGATTCATGTTATTGAATGTGTATCGTGTAAATTGATTGGCGATAAATTCAGGCGAATTTAAAGAACGCATAAATTGGCCTATTTTTTTCTTTCTCATCCGATTAAGTTCCACATCAGTAATTGGCCACGCCTCTGCCGCATCGCGTACCGTTTTTCGAATGGCTGCTTCAAGTTCTTCTGGCTGATCAGTATCCGAACCAATCATTGCAAATCCAAATCCTTTTTCCATTGTAAAATCATAAGAGAAGGATTCATCGATAAGACCGTCTTTGTATGATTCCGTAAAGAATTCAGAAGATCTGCCAAATAGGATATCTAGAACAAGGCCTGCTGAGAGTTCTTGAATCAGCATCTCTTCCCCTTCGATGTCCGTATTGTTGCATTTCATCCCCATATTGAATTTCGGTTTAGACACATCCATTGCGAGTGTACGATTCGCTATGGCTGCCGTTTCCATTTCAGTTGGGAAGCGGCGTTCAATTTCGGCTGGCTCATCGAATGTTTTTGAGTCTTGGTTCTTTTTGATGAATGCCATCATCTCTGCAGGATCAACAGCTCCGACAATAAACAGGACCATATTTGACGGATGATAAAAAGTTTCATAGCATTCATACAAATGTTCAGCGGTGATATCTTGAATCGTCGCGACCGTACCTGCGATGTCTATTTTTACGGGATGTTCATAGAAAAGATTCTCAATTGTACCGAAATAAAGGCGCCAATCGGGTTGATCGTCGTACATGGTAATTTCCTGTGCGATAATCCCCTTTTCCTTATCGACCGTCTGTTCAGTAAAATACGGTTCTTGAACAAAATCGAGGAGAACTTCCGTGTTGTCGTATAACTTATCTGTAGCAGAAAAAAGATACGCAGTCCTCGTGAAAGAAGTGAACGCATTGGCAGAAGCTCCATTGACACTGAACTTTTGAAATACATCTCCATCTTCTTTTTCAAACATTTTGTGTTCGAGGAAATGAGCGATACCATCCGGAACAGTTACTTCTTCCGTTTTACCACGCGGAACGAAAGTCCGGTCAATTGAACCGTATTTCGTCGTGAATGTCACGAATGTTTTTGAGAATCCCCGTTTAGGTAGAATATAGACATCCAGTCCGTTGTCGAGCGTTTCGTTATATAGTGTTTCCTGCAAATTATCGAATTGAATTTTTTTCATATTAATTAGCCTCCTTGCCGGATAACAGATAGACGATTTCTAACGTAATTTCAGAAGCCATCTTTTTAATATCCTCTTTTGTTACGGATTCCCAACCGGATATAATTGTTTGCGCTGTGAAATGTTCATCAAGTTCTTTGTATTGATCAAACACTTCAATCTGCCCTCTTGCTGAATCGAATGCACTCTTAATACCGTTAGCGAGCAACGCCTTCGTCTGTTCGATTTCAAGGTCTGTAATATCTCCGGCTTGTAGTACCTTAAGTTGTTCCTTGATGAGGTTTACGGCTTTCTCTTCAAGTTCAGCATCGATTCCTGCAGTCACATAGAGAAGTCCGTATTGGGAAGAATACGAACTGGAAGCATAATATGCCATGCTTTCTTTTTCACGAACATTTACGAATAACTTACTATGAGAAAAACCACCGAAAACACCATTTGTCATTTGCATTTTCGCATAGTCAGGATGATGGAAAGTCACAGGTGTACTGAATCCAAGGTGTAATTTCCCTTGTTTCATTTCCTGTTTTTCCTGCACATGTTTAACTTCATCCGATTTCACAACTGGTTGTTTTACATCCTTTTTGCGTTCATACGCTTTTCGGGCGTTGAATGTGAATGTTGTTTTTATTTTTTCTATCATTGCGTCTTCGTCGATATCACCAACAACGTAAATATCAATTTCATCTTCATTTATCATGCTTTCATACGTCTTGTAAAGGTCTGCAGCTGTAATTGCATCTACATCCTTATCCGTTCCGTAGGAAGATGAAGACGCTGCGCTATTAGGCCGAAGCAGTTCGAGCATACGTTTTTGAGCATATCGCGACTTGTCATCATAAACCGAACGAATCCGATCTTTGACAGATCTCTTTTCACGGTCGACAACTGTTTCATCAAATTTCCCATCCACTGCGTTTGGGTCAAATATGACAGTTTGAATAAGGCCAAGAACTTCCTCAAGAACGCCGCCTTCAGATAAATACTCATCGTTCACACATTCTGCAGCCAGGGAAACAATATGTGTTTCCCCGCGCTTTCCTGCATCCGTGTACAATACCGTTCCATACAATTCGTCTAATGCATTTCGGAATTCAGTTTGTGTCCGGTAACGACCATTTGAATCTTCTAAAACATTTGCCAATACAGCACGAAGAGCGGATTTTTTATCATCAAGAACCGATTTCCACTTCACAGAGAAGTTGACGGTTTTGAATTGTTCTGACTTACGGATATATAATGTGACGCCTTCTTGTAGCACTACTTTTTTGAACATATGAACACCTCTGTTTTAGTTAATATGCGGAATCCTCACTTCACTATACATTCCGTGAGTCGAAAGATGCAAATATACCGGCGGAAGTATTGTCATTTACTCAAAAAAACCGCCTAGAAGTCTGTTGTAGCAGACTATCTAGGCAGTATCATTTTTTTATCGATTTCCTTTAATATACGGTTGTCCGCTTGCTTTTGGCGCATTCGACCTTCCGATAAAGCCTGCAAGTGCGAGAATCGTCAACGCATAAGGCAAGATGTATAAATAAACGGATGGTACATTTTCCATGAATGAAATACTAGATGAGCTGATGGCAAGTGCCTGTGCGAATCCGAAGAACAATGCAGCTCCCATCGCACCCATTGGATGCCATTTCCCAAAAATCATTGCAGCCAGTGCCATGAATCCTTGTCCATTAATCGTTGCATGACTGAAATCATTCGTCATCGTCTGTGAATAGATAGCTCCACCGATGCCCGCAAGTCCACCTGAAATGATAACTGCAATATAACGAATTTTGGTTACTTTAATTCCCATTGTATCGGCAGCCATTGGGTGTTCTCCGACGGATCGTAGACGAAGACCGAATGGTGTTTTATAAATGATGAACCAAGCTAAGAAAGCAAGTGCTATAGCGAGTATCGAAGACCCATAAATCCCTTTAAAAAAGAGTGGTCCGATAAACGGGATTTCATGTAAAATCGGAACGTTGAAGCGCGGAATACTATGCTGTATGAAATCCGTCTGTCCTTTGTCGAAAATCATTTTTACTGAGAACAAAGCAATCGCAATTCCGAGCATGTTAATAGCGACCCCTGATACGACTTGGTCAGCACGGAATGTAATCGAAGCGACTGCGTGCATAATAGAGAATATTGCAGAAACAACCATTGCAACTAGTAAAGCAATCCATGGAGTCCAAGCTCCGAATGTATCCGCATAAAACAGATTGAACAAAATACCGATAAAAGCACCCATGACCATAAGACCTTCAAGGCCAATGTTAACAACACCCGCACGTTCTGAAAATACGCCTCCGATTGCAGTGAAAATGAGAGGGGCGGCATAAGAAATGGTTAACGGAATGATGAAATATAGTATCTCTAGGAAACTCATATCATTTTGCCTCCTTTTTCTTTTTCATCTTGCTCAGAAGAACTCGGATGATATAACCTGAAGCGACAAAGAATATGATTAGTGCAATGACGATGGAAACGATTTCCACAGGAACTCCTGCTTCATTCGGCATATTACCAGCACCATATTTTAATGATCCGAACAATGAAGCACCGAAAACAACACCAAGCGGCGTATTTGCACCTAGTAAAGCGACGGCAATTCCGTCAAATCCAATACCGGTAAACGCACTGCGTGTCACCATATTACCGAAAGTTCCAAGTGCTTCCATTGCTCCACCAAGTCCAGCAAATGCACCAGAGACTACCATCGAAAGTATAATATTCTTCTTGACGTTCATCCCTGCATACTGAGATGCATGGTCATTGAAACCGACCGACTTAAGTTCGAAGCCCGTTTTCGTTTTTTCCAAGATGAACCACATGACTACAACCATCGCAAGTGCAACGAAAATTCCATAGTGTAACGTGGAAAAATCAGTCAGATTGGATAAGAATTCCGATCGAAGTGATGCAGTAGGATGAATTTTTTCTGTTTTGTAACCACCATCAGAAACTGCTTTTATTAATGCATTAACTGTATGAAGTGCAATATAATTCATCATAATTGTGACGATAACTTCGTGCACGTGAAGTGTTGCTTTTAATATTCCCGGTATCAGTCCCCAGAGCGCTCCTGCGAGTGCCGCCGCAAGAAGCGCAAAAGGTAGATGGATGATTGCAGGTAATTCAAATGCCATACCTACATAAGCTGCTGCAAACCAACCAACAATTAGTTGACCTTCTACACCGATATTAAATAGTCCTGTGCGGAATGCAAAAGCAACAGCTAGACCAGCTAGTAAATAAGGGCTTATTTGACGGATTGTTTCCCCAATTGAGTACATATTTCCGAAAATACCATTCCATAATGCGATATACCCGGCAATCGGATCGTATCCGCTAAACCACATCACGACTGCCCCTACTAGCAGACCAAGAATAATTGAGATGATAGGCACCAGTATATTTACAAACCTATTCGACATGGAAATCATCACCTTCTTTCAGCTCGTAGGAAGCTTGATCCTTAGATTGGCCTGCCATCAAAAGACCGAGTTGTTGTTCAGTTGTCTCGGCAGGAATAACCGTATCGACAATTACACCATCATAAATGACTGCTATCCGATCAGAAACGTTCATAACCTCATCAAGTTCAAATGAAATTAGGAGAACGGCTTTCCCGTTATCACGTTGTTCGATTAATCTTTTATGGATGAATTCAATTGCTCCGACGTCAAGCCCACGTGTTGGGAGTGCAGCAATTAGTAAATCTGGATTACGATCTATTTCTCGTCCAATGATAAGTTTTTGCTGATTCCCTCCTGATAGCGCCCGGGCTAACTCATGCTCCCCTTGCGTCCGTACGTCGAACGTTTCTATGATGTCATTTGCTTTTTCAGACACGAGTTTATAATTCATGATGCCATTTTTGGACAATGGTTTTTTATAATACGATTGCAATGCCGCATTATAACCAACAGTAAAATCAAGGACAAGTCCATGCTTGTGTCGGTCTTGAGGGATATGACCCAAACCGGTTTCAGTTATGTTACGCGGTTTTTTTCCTGTGACATCCTTTGAATCGATCAGAATTTTCCCACTCTTCACTTTCCTTAGACCTGTAATAGCCTCTATCAATTCCGATTGCCCATTGCCGTCAATTCCTGCAATACCTACAATTTCGCCTTTACGGACAGACAGATTCAAGCCTTTCACTTTTGGAATACCGCGGTAATCTTCAACAACAAGATTTTCAATGCGAAGGGCTTCCTCTTTTGGATAAGACGGACCTTTTTCAGTTTTGAATGTAACTTGGCGTCCAACCATGAGTGTTGCCAACTCTTCAGGATTGGTTTCGGAAGTTAAGACCGTACCAATCCCCTGTCCTTTACGAATAATTGTAACCCGATTGGACACATCCATTATTTCTTGAAGTTTGTGTGTGATGACGATAATCGACTTACCTTCACCAATCAACTTCTTCATAATTGAAATCAGCTCAGTAATTTCTTGAGGTGTTAGGGAGGCTGTCGGTTCATCGAAAATCAAAATTTCCGCCCCACGATAAAGCGTTTTTAATATTTCTACCCGCTGTTGCATACCTACTGATATGTCCTCGATTTTTGCATATGGATCCACGTCAAGTCCGTAAAGCTTTGAAATTTCAGCCACTTTTTTCGCAGCGTCTTTGACATTAATCATGCCCATTTTTTTCGGTTCATTACCTAGAATAATATTTTCAGTAACAGTGAGATTTTCAACCAACATGAAATGCTGGTGAACCATTCCTATTCCTAAACTGTTTGCGACATTGGGATCCGTAATTGAAGTCGCTTTCCCCCGTACCCGGATTTCTCCACCGTCAGGTTGATAAAGACCGAACAGCACATTCATCAATGTTGATTTCCCTGCGCCATTCTCTCCTAATAAAGCATGAATTTCACCTTTTTCAAGTTGAAGAGTAATATTATCATTCGCAACAAAATTACCGAATTCCTTTCGGATATTCAGCATTTCAATTACATATTCCACTGGGTTCACTCCCTCGCATATACGTATATAAGTTTAAATTAACACAAGAAAAAATTCCTTTTACGGAATCCTTTATTCTATTAATTTAAATGGAAATCATGAAGACCGAATTGAATCGGCCTTCATGATACCTTTTCAGACTTATTTCTCAGTGAATTCTGGAACTTCGATTTCACCATCTGCAATTTTCTTAGTGAATTCTTCCACTTCGTCCATTACTTCTTGTGGAATTGCTCCACGTGAATCTGCAAGTGCGATACCATCATCAGCAAGACCGAAAGTTGTTATTTCGCCGCCTGGGAATTCACCTTTAGCAGCTAAATCAGCTGTGTTTTTAACTGCAATATCAACACGTTTAAGCATTGAAGTCAATGTAATATTGTCGTCGCCCACTTTACCTTCATCGTACTGGTCAGAGTCAACGCCGATTACCCATACATATGCATTTGGATCTGCTTTTTTACGTTCTTTTGCTTCAGAGAATACGCCATTACCAGAACCGCCGGCAGCGTGGAAAATAATATCTACGCCTGAAGAGTACATACGGTTTGCTGCAGCTTTACCAAGTTCAGCTTTTGCAAAGTCCCCAGTATACTGTACATCCACTTTAAGATCAGGTTTCACTGCAGCAACTCCTGCAAGGAATCCAGCTTCAAAACGTTCAATTACGGGAATTTCCATACCACCAACAAAGCCAATTTTATCAGACTTCGTCATTCGAGCAGCTGCAACACCCGCAAGGAATGCGCCTTCTTGCTCTTTAAACATAAGGCTTGCTACGTTAGGAAGGTCAGAAACCTCGTCCACAAGTACAAAATTGTTGTCAGTACGTTGTGTAGCAATTTCTTCAATAGACTCTTTCAACAAGAAACCAACCCCTATGATAAGGTCGAAATCACGTTGGATAAGTTTGTTCAAGTTCGGAAGGTATTCAGCATCTTCTTTTGATGCTAAGTAATCAAAACCGCCATCGCCTTTTTCTAGCTTGTTTTCTTCACCGTATTCTTGGATGCCTTTCCAAGCAGATTGGTTGAACGATTTGTCGTCCACTCCGCCTGTGTCAGTTACCATTGCGATTGAATAAGTATCTTCCTTCGTACCGCCTGTAGATTCCGTACCCTCTTTTTCTTTATCCGTTCCGCATGCACCAAGAATTGTACCTGCAGCAAGAACCATTGATAAAGCTAGTCCAAATTTACGTTTGCTCAATTTTGGAACCCCCCTGTTTTTTATTAGTAGGACGTATGAACGTCTTATACCCTTTTACGAACAACATGGAAACTGAACTTATCAGCTCGAAAATAATTTTTAGAGTAGAGGACCATTTCGCCTTCCTCACTGTAATGATGCTGTAGGAGGACAAGTAATGGTACATCTATACCACATCGGAGAATGGACGATGCTTCATCATCATACCCAACTGGTTCAATGTGTGCCACTGCTTGAGCGATATGGATTGCGCCAGACTTTTCAATTGCATCGAAAATAGACTCATTCAATAGTTCTTCCGTTCCTGCTGGAAGATTTTTTGATAGTACCTGATCAATACAAAAAACAACTGGATCGCTGTCTGCAGTCCTAACTCTTTTAATCGTAACGAGATTATCATTTTCACCGCACTCAAATCTCGCTTGACTCTCTTCACATGGAATGGATTCTGAAACATCCATGAAAATTGTTCCTGGTTCCATCCCCGCATCGCGAATCATTGATGAAACGCTGGATAATTGTTCAATGCCTGATGAAAATAACGGCTTCGGCTTTACGAATGTACCGACACCGTGCTTTCTGAGAATGACTTTGTCCTCTTCCAGCACACGAAGTGCTTCGCGGAGTGTTGCACGGCTTACACCAAGCGTGCGAGCAAGTTCAAACTCTGAAGGGAAACGCTCATTTTCTTTAAAGATACCCAGTTCGATGTCTCTCTTTAGACGTTCAATCACTTGCACATATAAATGCCTTTGATCCGTCTTTACCATCATTACATCTCCCCCTGCGAGGTCAGACCTCTGATGTTAAACGTCAACTACTAATCATCCATACTATATCACTTTTGTCTGATAAAATAAACAACACGAATGAAATTATTAATAGCTCGGATTTTGCGAGTACTTTATTGTACCATTTTGATCCCTTTTTCATGAGTGATTATCCGCATCGTCTTTCCCCATCAGAACTTGACGTGGTTTACTGCCTTCGGGCGGACCAACAACGCCACGCATTTCCATTTGATCGACTATACGTGCTGCTCTCGAATAACCCACTCTGAATCGGCGCTGCAATAATGAGACTGAAGCAGTTTGCATATCTGTTACTAGTTGGACAGCATCATCATACAAGTCATCCGTTTCTTCATGCGGTGCCACTTCTTCTATTTCTGTCGGAATCATTTCTTCTTGATATTGCGCTTTCTGTTGTTCAATCACAAAATCGACAATGGCCTCTACTTCACTGTCCGTAACGAAGGCACCTTGAATTCTAACTGGTTTTGCAACACCCGCTGGGAGAAACAGCATATCGCCTCTACCGAGCAGTTTTTCTGCCCCGCCACTATCCAAAATTGTTCTAGAATCGATTGATGACGATACTGCGAATGCGATTCGTGACGGAATGTTCGCTTTAATAATCCCTGTGATAACATCTACACTTGGACGCTGTGTCGCAATGATCAAGTGGATTCCTGCTGCACGTGCCATTTGTGCAAGACGGGTAATCGAATCTTCCACGTCACTCGATGCAACCATCATAAGGTCTGCAAGCTCATCTACGATGACAACGATATAGGGCATGCGTGGATGCTTTTCTTCATTTTCTTCATTCCATACTTCGATATGATCGTTATACCCTTCAATATTTCTTGTTCCCGTATGTGAAAACAGTTCATATCTTCGTTCCATTTCAGATACAACTTTTTTTAGTGCTTGAGATGCTTTCCTAGGATCTGTGACGACCGGTGCAAGTAAATGTGGAACGCCATTATAGACATTTAGTTCCACCATTTTAGGGTCTATCATCATCATTTTTACTTCATGCGGTTTCGCACGCATTAAAATACTGACGATTATTCCATTAATACAAACACTTTTACCACTGCCTGTCGAACCTGCAATGAGAACGTGAGGCATCTTGTTCAATTCTGCAAGCATGGCTTGCCCTGTTACATCGCGTCCCAGCGAAATCATTAATTTTGAATCAGGACGGTTGTTCTCTTTCGCTTCGATAACTTCTCGAAGACTGACGACAGCTACGGAACTGTTTGGTACTTCAATTCCAATTGCAGATTTCCCTGGTATCGGCGCTTCAATTCGGATACCACTTGCTGCCAGTGCCAGTGCGATATCATCTGCAAGGCTTACGATACGGCTTACTTTAACACCTGTGTCCGGCAACACTTCATACTTCGTGACAGCTGGTCCAAGATGTACTTCGGTAACTTTTGCTTTAACCCCGAAGCTAAGGAACGTTTTTTCAAGCTTTTGTGCATTCGCTTGAATGGAGTTGTATTCTTCAGATTGGTCAACCAGTGGCGTCTGTCTCAGTAAATTTACTGGAGGCAAAATATATGACTCGTTTTCTTCTTCTCCTGTGACACCTTTTATATAAGTGCTAATTTCACCAGTGACTTCTTTTTCTACTTCAACGACGGCTGCCTGCTCATCACTGGGTGCTTTGTCAATTCGTTCACTGAATGCTGAAATAATTGGTTGTGATACAACTTCCTCAATTTCCGCTTGAGAACTCGATATGTCTATTAGCGGGGGTTCTTCAGCAGCTTCAGTTCTCTTCGATTTTGAGCGGGTCAATCTTGTTGCAGCCCGGTCTTTTTCAACTGTTTGTGCTTTTCTGGTAAAGGTCCCTTTCATATTTCCGGCAACCTTTGGCAATCGTTCAGCAAGATAGGGAACGAGCGCTTTCCCAGTTATGAGTATGAGACCAATGATAAACAACAAGACTCCAGCGACCGTTGCTCCAGCTGAATCGAACAAGGAAAAAAACATTGTGAAAAGAAATGCGCCTGCCATTCCGCCGCCAAGTGCTCCACTCCTTGACGTAATACCATCATTCGTAATAAGCACTTTCCATGTTTCCCTTAGTACTGAATCAGTCATAAGGACACGACTTTCATACAATTCTTTGAACAAATGGACATGGCTAAAGAGAATCAGACTTGCGAGTATGAAAAGGCTACCTGCGACAATTCGATTTTTCCAGCCGCCCATTTTCTGCTTAATCATAAACATGAGTGCCTGAATAATGAGTAAAAGCGGAATTGCGACATGCCAATTCCCAAAGATGAATCTTGATAATGAGGACAAGCCTCTTCCGGCAACTCCGAATTCAAATATGATGATGATTGCTAGTCCAATCATTGCGATGCCCATCACTTCATATAATAATGGTTGCGATTCAGTGGTCTTTTTTTTCCGTGCATTGGATTTCTTTTTATTGTTCGCCTTCTTTTTCGCCATTTCCTTCCGCTTCCTCCTTTTTACAAAAAAGGGTTTCCCGCCGGTCAGACGGCAAGGAAACCCTTCGAAGCGTTTTTATCGATTCAATTTTCTGGAATCAGTATTCCATGATGATAGGAATAATCATCGGTCTTCTCTTGGTCTGTTGATACAGATAAGAGCTTAGTGTATCGCGTATCTCTTGCTTAATGTTTGTCCATTCAAACGTCTCTTTATTCACATACTTCTCAACAATTTTTCTAACGAGTTTTACTGACTCATCAAAAAGCTCTTCGGATTCACGCACATAAACAAATCCGCGAGAAACAATTTCTGGTCCTGAAGCAATGCGTTTCTGTTTGCGATTCAATGTAACGACCACGGTGAAGATCCCATCTTGTGATAGTAATTTACGGTCTCTTAGAACAATATTTCCAACGTCTCCAACACCGATTCCATCAATCAAAATATTCCCCGCTTGTACTCGTCCACTCATGCGCATTTTATCATTTTTATATTCGACGATATCGCCTTTGTCTGCAATAAATATTTGCGCTTTTTGAAGCCCTGTTTCCTGAGCCAGTTTAGAGTGAGCGATTAGCATCCGGTATTCACCCTGAATTGGAATGAAGTACTTCGGTTGCATCAAGTTCAGCATCAGTTTCAAGTCTTCCGAGCTACCATGCCCCGAAACGTGAACATTCTTACTTGAAGTGAGTACATTTGCACCTGCTTTCGCAAGGTCATTCATAGTCTGGAACATCGATACTTCCATTCCTGGAGATGGTGTGAATGTGATTAGAACAGTATCCGATTCTTTGATGCGAACGTCTCTATGCTGTTTACGGACAATTTTTTCAAGCGCTTCAAGCGGCTCGCCTTGGTTTCCTGTCACGATCACTACGACACGGTCATCATCATACTTTTCAATTTCCTTAACTGGAATGACGATATCATCCTCAATTGTTAAATAACCAAGTTTCATGCCGACTTCGAAATAACTCTCTAAGCTTTTTCCGACGACTGCCACTTTTTTACCTGTTTCAAATGCCGTGTCGAAAACTTGTTGAATCCGGATGAAGTTTGACGCATAAAGCGCAACTAGAATACGACCTTCAGCTCCGTGGAACGTTTTAGATAGGCTTTTTTCGATAACGGACTCGGAAGTTGTATAACCCGGGCGCTCCGCTTCGGATGAATCTGACATGAGGATGAAAACGCCTTCCTCACCTAGTAATGCCATCTTTGCAATATCTGGACGGTATTTGCCTTTAGCGGACTGATCGAATTTAAACTCACCTGTATGGACAATTGCTCCCTCACTCGTGTGGAAAACGATTCCTAGCGAGTCTGGAATACTATGAGTCGTATTAAAGAATGTAACATGCGTACATTTGAAATTCATGCGACTTTTGTTTGTAACTTCAAAAAACTTGACGTTGGAAGGTGCTGGCATCGCTTTCAGATGTTCTTTTGCAAGCGCAATTGTCAATTTAGATCCATAGACAGGTGCTTGTACTTTTTGCAACAAGTACGAAATTGAGCCGATTGCATCTTCGTGGCCGTGTGTTAGGAAGATTCCTTTCACACGTTCTTTGTTTTCTACAATATAACTTATATCTGGAATGACGATGTCAATTCCAAGCATTTCTCCTTCAGGGAACATAAGCCCAGCATCAACAATAAATAGTTCTTCATCGACTTCGACTACGTACATCGCTTTCCCGATTTCCCCAACTCCACCGAGTGGGATGACTCTAATTACTTCATTTTTTGGTTTTGTCACTTTGTTTCCTCCTATTAATAATTCCCGTCCATAACGACTAATTTTCATTATACGGGAGAGTAGCTATCTGTACAAACAAAAAAAGCCGGTATTCGCTACCGGCTTTGATTAATTAAATATATGAGACTGCTTTTTATAGTTATCCCATACTTTATCAAATTGGATATCTACTTCTTCAAAAGGAACTAACGGGAGTCTTACCCCTCCGGTTTCAACACCAATTTTCTTCAATGCATATTTCAAAGGTACTGGATTCGGATCGGAAAACAGTGCGCGGAATAATGGAACCAAAGCCCTGTGCATTGCTCCTGCTTGTTCTGTTCTACCCTGTTTAAACGCATTAACCATCTGTTGCATTTCGTTTCCGACGACATGTGCCGCTACCGATACGACCCCTTTTCCGCCGATTGCAAGAAGCGGAAGTGTGAGTGCATCGTCACCGCTATAAACTGAGAACCCATCGTCCGTTCCCGAAATGATTGCTGACATTTGTTCAAGACTACCGCTTGCTTCTTTTATTGCGCGGATATTCTTCACTTTTGACAGTTCAATAACAGTCTCCGGAAGCATATTCACGACGGAACGTCCCGGAATATTGTAGAGCAGTACAGGCAGTTCTGTTTCGCCTGCAATTGTTGAAAAGTGTGCGTACATCCCTTTTTGATTGGGCTTGTTGTAGTAAGGCGTGACAAGCATAATACCATCCGCCCCAAGTTTTTCGGCCTGCTTTGTCAGCAGTATGGATTCAGCAGTACTATTCGTTCCAGTTCCCGCAATTACCGGTATTCTTTTATTTACTTGTTCAATTGTAAAAGCGAGCATAGCTTCCTTTTCTTCAGTCGTAACGGTCGGCGACTCACCCGTTGTACCATTGACGACCAGTGTATCTGTTCCATTTGCAATCAAATGCTCTATCAGTTTAGCTGCTCTATCGTAATCGACTTCACCTGTAGATGAAAAAGAAGTGACCATCGCTGTAGCAATCTGTCCAAGTTCCATTTATGATCAACCCTTTACTGAGATTTGTTATTTAATCAAAGCTTCTGCGATTTGTACTGAATTCAATGCTGCCCCTTTTAGAAGATTGTCCGATACAATCCACAGGTGGAATCCTGCTGGATGATTTGGATCTTTCCGTATACGGCCAACAAATACTTCGTCTTTTCCTTCTGCGAATAATGGCATTGGATACAGTTGTTTGGAAGGATCATCTTGGACAACAACGCCTGGCGCATTTTCCAGTAAAGTATGAAGTTCTTCTACGGATACATTTTCTGAACCGATTTCAATATAAACGGATTCGGAATGCCCCGTGACGACAGGCAAACGAACGCATGTCGCTGAAACAGAAATTTCTTGATCACCAAATATTTTTTTCGTTTCATTCATCATTTTTAATTCTTCAAGTGTATAGCCTGACGGATCGAATGAATCAATCTGTGGAATTGCATTAAATGCAATTGGATAGTGACGTTCCGCTGATGCAGATGGTAAGACAGCTGCTTCAATCTCTGAACGTTTTTCAAACTGCTGGCTTTGATTTTCCAGTTCATCAATCGCTTCGGATCCTGCACCTGAAACCGCCTGATATGTCGAAACAATGATTCGTTTCATACCGAATTTTTCACGGATTGGCTGTAGCGCAGTTACCATCTGAATCGTTGAACAGTTTGGATTTGCAATGATTCCAGTATGGTTATTTAAAGCATTCGCGTTCACTTCTGGCACTACTAGAGGAATTTGGTCTTTCATTCGGAATGCGCTCGTATTATCTATAACGACCGCACCTCTTTTCACTGCCTCAGGTGCAAATTTTTCTGAAATCGATCCTCCTGCACTGAAAAAAGCGATATCAATGCCTTCGAATGATTCCGGTACTGTTTCTTCAACGGTATATTTAAGGCCACCTGCAGTAATTTCTTTTCCCGCAGATCGCTTCGAAGCTAATAGTTTAATTGTTTGTACAGGATAATCACGTTCCAGTAACTTTTCAAGTATTTTTGTACCAACTGCCCCCGTCGCGCCTACTATTGCTACATTCACTTTTTTCATCTCTATCTCCCTTTCAGCTTATACAGATGTATAAATAACCAGGACGTGTATAAATAAGTCTTATTTCCGCATCGCTACATTATGTAGCATATTTAATGGAAATACTTTAGTCCTTAACATCGTTAGCAGTTCATTGGAGGAATTATATCATATAAAAGAATATTCTGCCCTGTATTTTTATATTTTTTTATGAATAATCAATAATGGTTGGAGTTGTCTTTTTTCGAGGGCTGCAACAGTTGCGGGTACCATAAGTGTAAAATCAGAGATAAGTGAATTCGGTTTTTTGATTGGATCGTCCTGTCCGAACGGAATAAAAAAGACATTTTTCATATTTACCAGCTTCATGAGGTTCATCGCATTTAAACCGAGTGCATCGTTCGTTGAAATTCCAATGAGTACTGGACTATCATTGCGCAACGTAGCTTTTGCCGCCATCAACACAGGCGAATCCGTGGCAGCATTCGCAAATCTACTCATTGAATTTCCTGTCATCGGTGCGATAATCATGCAATCGACAGGGGTACTTGGACCGAATGGTTCTGCTCCAACAATGGTAGAAATTACTTTTTCTCCCGTCGCCCCTTCGATACGTGCAATCCATTCTTCCCCTGTGCCGAAGCGCGTTGCAGCGGTTAAAACTGAGTGAGTGATAACTGGTATAACGGTCGCTCCAGCGTCTTTTAGTGAATCGATAACCGGAATGATTTCTTCATACGTACAATGTGAAGCTGTAATGCCCAGTCCTACTCTTTTTCCCTTTAACATGGAGTTCCCCTTTCATCTTCTATAGATCCTCTCTAGCGCATCCGCTAATGCGGCTGCGGCGTCAACAGGAAAATGTTTTCCCGGTAATCCTAGGAGTACTGTATAGTATTCAGACGAAAGCCGTTCCTTTAGGCAACCCGGGGCTGATGCGAGGTCGAAAATATGCATACCCGGGGTTTCTGAAAGCTCCAACCATTTTGCGGGAATCGTATTAATGAGCGTACCCTCTAGCATTGACCACTTACTCGTTAAACGTTCGGTCTTATATCCATGAATGGATGCTTCCCCCAGTTGTTCATCGGACCTAGCGACAACGGTAATATGGGCTCCTAGGGATGCCAGTGCATGCGCAGTCGCCTTTCCAACTTTACCAAAACCCGCTATGCGGAAAGTACTACCGGAAATGCATCTGCCCGTGCGTGAATAATAATCGTGGATGAACCCCTCCGCAGTGAGTAGTGCATTTTGCCAGATGAACTGTTCTTCCTTAAGATAGGTATGGATTTGAAGTCCGGCCTCTTTGAAGGGCATCAGCCATTCTTCTGATGCGATTCCTGTATACAGTTCTGTATCTTTTCCTAGCAATGCGGGTGGTAGCGACCCACCCATTTGTAAAATCGGAAAAACGATATGCTGTGGTTTAAGTTCCTCAATCTGTTCACGAAGTTTTTCAGAAAAAACATCAGTCGCACTATGGTGACTGATGAATCCTTTCTCAGACCATATTCGACTACAAGCTGCTAATCTATTATCTGTTCCTATAAAAAGCCACTTATTCTCTGTCATCGCTATCCAACATTTCCAAACTATGCGTTTTTCCAAACAGAATGCGGTGTTCTCCAATTAAGACAATCTCATGCCAAGGTATGAATTCATCGGAAGTTTCTTGACGGTTCTTGAATGAAAAGCGACCGAATTTCTTCTTTATTT
Source organism: Sporosarcina sp. Y1011 (assembly GCF_057669885.1). Taxonomy (NCBI): domain Bacteria; kingdom Bacillati; phylum Bacillota; class Bacilli; order Caryophanales; family Caryophanaceae; genus Sporosarcina; species Sporosarcina sp. Y1011. The sequence goes on from NZ_JBYHFP010000003.1 coordinate 97,026, forward strand.
CAAATCCGATAATATCACCTGTTTTCCCATTAAAAATAAGGTCGGTATCCGCCAAATAACCATAGCGAACACCGTCCTCAACTTGAATAAGCTCCTTTTGAGCAAGTTCTGATAATAGCATCGTCAAATCCCCTTTCTTTCATCTCCATTCATCATATGAGTTGAACAAGGAAAAACTGACTGACACGAAAATCATTTTTCATATTCGTTTAAAGCGTCTTTTGGAGCAATTATTGAAATAGCTCGCTTTCCTGTAAAAATATCATTTGCCATTCTATAAACCTGATTCAATTCGACTTTGTCAATCAGGGAAACGACTTCATCGGCTGTTTTATGTTCTTGCAAAATAAGCTCATTTTTACCATTGCGATGCATCCTAGCTTCTGAACTTTCTAATCCTAGCAGGAATCCACCTTTTAGCTGCTCTTTCGCATTATATAATTCTTTTTCAGTAATGCCTTCATTCAAAACTGAATGGATGACTTCATCGATTGTCTCGGATAATACCTTTAGGTTTTCGGGTGATGTCCCGCCGTAAATCATGAAAGTCCCAGCATTTCGATAGGCCGAGAAATAGGAATGGATCGAGTAAGCCAGGCCACGCTCTTCACGGACTTCCTGGAATAGGCGCGAGGACATCGAGCCACCAATTATACTGTCTAGAACTATTAATTCATGAATCCGTTTATCATCTACAGGAAGACCTGGAAAGCCTAGACAGATATGTGCTTGTTCAATATCTTTAGCTTTAAGAGTAAGACCTTCATGAAATGTTGGAATCGTAGAAAAAGCCTGTTCTTCAACCGTTTCAGCCCGTTTGAATGAACCAAATTGGACTTCAATGAGCCTGATTAGTCGTTCATCATAGTTTCCTGCAAGAGAAATAACAATCCGTTCGGGCGTATAATTGTTCTCCATAAATTCTTCTATCATTTTACGGTTAAATTTGTTTATTGTTTCTTCATTGCCGAGAACCGGTTTGCCGATTGGCTGTTCTGGATACATGGTTGCCCAAAGTCTTTCGTCCACATCATCATCAGGTGCGTCTTCAACTGCCGCGATTTCATCAAGGACAATCGATTTCTCTTTTTCTATTTCCACTTCATCAAACTTCGAATTGAAAAACATATCCGTCAAAATGGAAAGTGCGCGTGGTGCCTGGTGTCCAAGCACTGTCGTATAATAGCACGTCATTTCTTTGGATGTGAATGCATTGACGTCACCACCGATACGGTCAAATTCCTCTGCGATCGTCCGTGCGCTTCTTGTTGCCGTCCCTTTAAAAAGCATATGTTCAATGAAATGGGCGATTCCTGCTTCTGATTCCATTTCATCCCTTGAACCCGTACCGACCCATACACCGAGTGCTACCGAGCGTACATGAGGCATCGTTTCATGGATGATTCTAACGCCATTCTGGCATAGATGTGTTTTTATCATTTCTCTGATTCCCCCTTTTAAACTTAATTCTATTATAGCTGTTCCTAGTATAATTAATGAAAGAACAAAAAGCCTCCATCTCAACTTGAAGAGGGGCTTTTCGATCTATATTTGTATTTCGATTTAGTTTTTCGCTTTTTCAGCTGCTTCTTTTTCTTCAAGAATGACAACTTTTCTAGACAAGTTAACTCGTCCTTGGTTATCAATTTCAATTACTTTAACGAACATTTCATCATTCAGTTTTAGAACGTCTTCAACCGCTTTTGTGCGTTCTTCTGCAATTTCCGAAATATGAAGCAGTCCATCTTTCCCTGGGAAGAGTTCGAGGAATGCACCGAATTTTTCAACTCGTTTCACTTTCGCCATATAATATTCGCCGACTTTTGCTTCACGAACAATATTTTCAATCATTGCTTTCGCTTTTGTATTCATGTCATTATTTGGAGAAGAAATGTAAATCGTACCATCTTGTTCAGTATCGATTTTGACATTTGTCTCTTCGATAATTTTATTGATAACTTTCCCGCCTGGTCCAATTACGTCACGAATCTTATCTGGGTTGATTTTGATGACAATAATTTTAGGTGCGTATTGCGAAAGCTCTTCACGTGGTCCTGAAATTGCTGTAATCATATGATTCAATATTACCAAGCGCCCTATTTTTGCTTGTGTCAATGCTTCTTGCAAGATTTCTCTAGATAGACCATCGATTTTAATATCCATTTGAAGTGCAGTAATTCCTTTTTCAGTTCCTGCTACTTTAAAGTCCATATCGCCGAGATGATCTTCCATCCCTTGGATATCAGACAGGACAGAGTAGTTGTCCCCTTTTTTCACAAGTCCCATTGCGATACCCGCAACCGGCGCTTTAAGTGGTACCCCTGCATCGAGCATCGCCATTGTTGAAGCACAAATGGATGCTTGTGAAGAAGAACCGTTTGACTCGAGCACTTCTGCTACAAGACGGATTGTGTAAGGGAAGTCAGTATCATTCGGGAGAACCGCTGAAAGTGCGCGTTCCCCAAGTGCACCGTGTCCGATTTCACGACGACCCGGTCCACGGATTGGACCTGTTTCACCGACACTGAAATTCGGGAAGTTATAATGGTGCATAAAACGTTTTGTTTCTTCCAGACCGAGGCCATCAATGATTTGTACTTCCCCAAGTGCTCCTAGTGTACAAACACTAAGTGCTTGCGTCTGGCCGCGCGTAAAGAGACCAGAACCGTGTGTACGTGGCAAAATGCCTACTTCTGATGCAAGTGGACGAATTTCATCGAGACCACGGCCATCAGGACGGATCTTATCATCTGTAATAAGACGACGCACTTCTTCTTTAACGATGTGCTCTAATACGCCTTTTACTTGTTTCATTGTCGCATCGTCCGCTTCGTTTTCTTTGTAGCGTTCAATGACTTCGTTTTTCACAGCATTGATAGCCTCTTCGCGTGCATGCTTCTCAACTGTCTGAATTGCATTAACAAGATCGGTTTCACAGCTATTTTTAATATCAGACATAATTGTTTCGTCCAATGTGAATAGTGCAACATCTGTTTTTGCTTTGCCAACTTCAGCAATAATTTTTTCCTGGAACTCAATCAGTTTAATGATTTCACCATGACCAAACATGATGGCTTCAAGAATGATGTCTTCAGCGACTTCTTGTGCGCCTGCTTCAACCATGTTGATAGCATCTTTCGTACCAGCGACAACAAGGTCAAGCTCACTTTTCTCCAATTGTGCCGGTGTTGGATTGACGATGAATTTTCCGTCGATTAGTCCAATTTGAATACCAGCAATCGGTCCTTCAAAAGGAATGTCAGAAATCGACAATGCAAGTGAAGAACCGAGCATTGCTGCCATTTCAGATGAACAGTCTTGATCAACTGACATAACCATTGAGATGACTTGTACATCATTACGGAATCCATCTGCGAATAAAGGACGTATTGGACGGTCAATCAGACGGCTTGTTAAAACAGCCTTATCAGATGGACGTCCTTCACGCTTAAGGAAGCCACCGGGTATTTTCCCGACCGCATACATACGCTCCTCGTAATTCACTGTAAGCGGGAAGAAGTCTAACCCCCGTGAATTTTTAGAAGATGTTGCAGTTGAAAGTACTGTTGTTTCTCCGTAGCGTACGAGTACTGCTCCATTCGCCTGTTTTGCAAGTTGTCCCGTTTCAATTGTTAACGGTCGTCCTGCCCAATCAAGTGTGTATACTTTTTTTTCGGTCATAATTGAACCCCTCTCCACATCTCAGCCTGAACTGTTTACGTGTATGTATTAATAGTAGTGTAAGTGATAGCGCTCAGTGAACACAAGTTTTTATCATCATTAACCGTCGTCATGGCACATTTGTATAGTATACCACTTTATTGTCGTTTCTAATATAGAACAAGGTAATTAATGAAGTTTTGATTTTTTGTGGAGATTTGAACAGGTCGAAACGCATTGTGCCAGTTACTGACACCAAACACTTTAAAAAACACAAAAAAAAGCGGGCACAAGGCCCACTTTCGATAGTCATCTTATTAACGGCGAAGGCCGAGTTTAGCAATAAGATCACGGTAACGCTGAACTTCATTGTCTCGTAAGTATCTCAAAAGTCTTTTACGAGTTCCGATCATTTTGTAAAGACCACGACGTGAGTGGTTGTCTTTCTTATGAAGACGGAAATGTTCAGTCAGGTTATTGATCTCTTCTGTAAGTACTGCAATCTGGACATCTGCTGACCCAGTATCAGTTTCATGAATTTTATATTCACTGATCAATTCATTTTTACGCTCTTGTGTTATAGCCATCTTCTTCACCTCCAATAGTAAGATATCCCCGGTTCCCGAGCAAGCGTTGGTGATTCGCGATGCCAAGGAATGGTTTGTGCACATTGGCACGTATTTATAGTACCATGCCTATTTTTGAAATGCAACCATCATTGATGCGCTTCTAGAATGTCTTGTGCGCTAATTTTATCTTTGGCAATTTGTTCAACTAGCAGATCGATAGAACCGAATTTTTGCTCGTTGCGGATATGCCCAATCCAGTCTACAGATGCTTCCTTGCCATAAAGATCTCCGGTAAAATCGAGTACATGCACCTCGATGACAGCGGGCCTATCGCTCGGATCATGGAACGTCGGTTTAACGCCGACATTGCACACTCCCTTATAAGTTTTTCCTTCCACAATAAACCACACTGCATAGACACCATTTGCAGGTAACACTGTACTACTCTCAGGCATGACGTTGGCAGTTGGAAATCCAAGTAGTCTTCCCCTCTTCTCACCATCAACGACTATGCCCACAGTCCGAAAAGGTCTACCTAGAAGCAATTTCGTCTCTTCAACATTACCTTCAGACAAAAGCTTCCGAATTCGTGTTGATGAAATCTTTTCCTCGTTATCCGTCACTTTATTAATAACCGTTGTACCGAATGCTTCGTCTGCCAATGCAGCCATCTGTTCCATCGTACCTACACCCTTTGAACCAAATGTAAAGTCAAATCCTGCAGTGACATGCAAAACATTGAGTTCCTTCAAGAAAATATCAACAAATTGCTTAGGCGAAAGCGAGGCAAGCGCCCAGTCAAACGTTACGATGAACAAAGCATCAATCCCCATAGCACTAAGCAGCCGAACTTTTTCCTGATGCTGCGTGATATAACCTACCTTATTCTCACCATCACCAAATAGATGAGAGGGGTGTGGATCAAATGTCATAACTGCCGAACGGATGCCAAGTTCTTCAGCCTTTCTCTTCGCTTCGTTGATCACTGTCTGATGACCTTTATGCAAGCCGTCAAAGAAACCGATTGCAAGGGAATAATGCGAGTCGTTATCAACCATTATTGTTCCTGGATAATGTAATTTGTAAATGTCCATTGTAATCGCTCCCCTTACCTGTTCAATGGAAACATTTTTTCAGGCTTCATAAGACCAAGCTTGGTAGGATGCTTCCTGTAAATTGCGAGTGCCTTACCTTCATTCATAAATACGATTGCCTCTTCACTTTCAAGCAGTGGATGCTCAGGCAGCACTTGTCCATTTTCTACTTTTTCGAGAAGCTCTTTAGTGACTTCAATGGCAACGAAATCGCTCAGTGCATCTTCCAGCGGACGAAGTATCGTGGCAATTTGTCCTTCTTCCTGAAGTGACCTGACTTCATCCAACGTACGACAATCGTCCTGCACATACGTCCCTGAAGATGTACGGACGAGGGCTGCCATATGTGCAGGAAAGCCCAATAGCTCGCCAATTTGTACCGCAAGTGTTCGGATGTATGTTCCTTTCCCGCATGCGACCCTAATACGGAATGAAATCGATTCTCCTGCGTACCATTCTACAGGGTCTAACAATTCGATTTCATGTATAAGAACTTTTCGCTCTGGCCTTTCAACCTCTATTCCTTTTCGTGCATATTCGTAGAGTTTGCGGCCGTTCACTTTCACAGCGGAGTACATGGGTGGAATTTGAGTAATTTCGCCTGTTAATTTTGTGAGAGCTGCTTCAATTTCGGCCCTTGTAATATGTTTTGGCGATAAGTCTGAAGCTACAATTGCTCCATCCGCATCTTCCGTTTCCGTTGAAGTCCCTATGGAAACAAGTGCCACATATTCCTTCCCAGAGTCCGTTACGTATTCAGCTACTTTTGTCGCTTGCCCGATACAAATCGGTAATACACCTTCTACGCTCGGATCCAGTGTACCCGTATGTCCCACTTTTTTAGTACCAAGAATTTTTCGCAATTTGAATACACAGTCATGCGAAGTCATCCCCTTTTCTTTCCATAAAGGAAGTATTCCATTCATTCAAGTCGCCACCTTAGAAGTTACATTAATATGTAAAAATAGGAAGTCGGAAAGTCCTTAGGGACACCGACTTCCTACTCATTTCTTATTGATTGTCTTCGTTCTTCACCTGTTTAAGAAGTGATTCAATCCGAGTTCCGTAGGCTACGGAACTATCGAATTCGAATTTAATCTCAGGTGTAATGCGAAGTCTGATACGTTGGCCGATTTCAGTGCGAATAAATCCCTTCGCCTGATTGAGCCCTTTCAGCGTATCTTCTTTTTCCTTTTCATGTCCTAGAACTGAAATGTAAATAGTCGCATGTTGAAGATCTCCGGCCACCTCGACATCGGTTACTGTAACAAAACCGATCCGTGGATCTTTCAATTTTTGGCCGATGATTTCACCAAGTTCTTTTTTCATTTGTTCTGCAACGCGATTAGCACGCATTGACATGGGCGGTCACCCCAATCCTGTATTAATAATGGTCAAGCGTCAAGTTGGATAATTCCCAGTCCGGATTTGACTCCAGGAACCGTATCGCTCGTCTAACTTCACGCTCAGCTGCATCTTTTGATGAAGCCACGGCAACTAGAGCGATTGTTGTACGTTGCCACAAGTCTTGATGATCTATTTCCGCAATGGAGACATTATAAGCATTTTTCACTCTGTCCGTCATCCGTTTCAAAACTGACCGCTTGTCTTTTAGAGAAGCAGCCATCGGAATGAAGAATGAACATTCCGCATAGACAATCATACTCGTTTAATTTCTTCCATAATGAATGCTTCAATGACATCACCAACATGTATATCATCAAAGTTCTTGATTGTAATACCACATTCGTATCCTTTTGCCACTTCTTTTGCATCATCTTTAAAGCGTTTCAAAGTATCAATTTCACCTTCGAAAATGACGATGTTGTCGCGAACAATACGAACGCTTGAATCACGAGTAATTTTACCACTCGTTACATAGCTTCCCGCAATCGTACCGATTTTAGACACTTTAATTGTTTCGCGCACTTCAATTTGTCCGATAACTTTTTCTTCGTATTCAGGGTCTAGCATACCCTTCATTGCCAATTCGATTTCTTCAATTACTTTATAGATAACACGATGTTGTCGAATGTCTACGCCTTCTTCGTCCGCCGCACGTTTCGCATTGACGTCAGGACGAACGTTAAATCCGATAACGATAGCATTCGAAGCAGCAGCAAGAGATATATCAGATTCATTAATCGCGCCGGCACCTGTATGGATAATTTTCACGTTAACACCTTCGACTTCAATTTTCATAAGTGAAGAGGCCATCGCTTCAACCGTACCTTGTACGTCCGCTTTAACGATTAAGTTCAATTCTTTAATTTCACCCTGTTTCATATGATCGAACAGGTTATCAAGCGTGACACGCGTTTTCTCAACACGTTGATCTTGCAGCGCTTCACCGGCTCTTGTTTCTCCGATTTGACGTGCTGTTTTTTCATCTTCAAAGACAACAAAACGATCTCCGGCTTGTGGTACGTCGCTTAGCCCAGTAATTTCGATCGGTGTAGATGGTCCTGCTTCTTTCACACGGCGGCCGATATCACTCACCATTGCGCGAACACGACCGTATGTGTTACCTACAACAATTGGGTCTCCAATATGAAGTGTTCCGTCTTGTACAAGAAGCGTTGCAACGGCTCCGCGTCCTTTGTCAAGAGATGCTTCAATAACACTTCCGCGTGCACGGATTTTTGGATCCGCTTTGAGTTCAGCAACTTCAGCAACGAGAAGGACCATTTCTATCAACTGGTCAATCCCTTCACCTTTCAACGCTGAAATTGGTACGAATATTGCATCGCCGCCCCAAGCTTCAGCTACAAGACCCTGATCTGTCAATTCTTGCATAACACGATCGGGATTTGCAGAAGGTTTATCCATTTTATTTACTGCAACGATAATCGGAACATCAGCCGCTTTTGCATGGTTGATGGCTTCAATCGTTTGTGGCATAACACCATCATCCGCTGCAACAACTAGAATTGTAATATCAGTCACTTTTGCTCCACGTGCACGCATTGTCGTAAATGCTGCGTGACCAGGTGTGTCAAGGAAAGTTATTTTCTTGCCATTCTCTTCAATTTGGTATGCACCAATATGTTGAGTAATTCCACCCGCTTCGCCTTGCGTAACTTTTGTATGTCGAATCGAATCCAGAAGTGTTGTTTTACCATGGTCTACGTGACCCATGATTGTTACAACTGGTGGACGTTCAATTAGTTCAGTCGCAACTTCTTCATGTTCTTCAAAATATGTTTCAAGATCAGTTACATCAATACGAATTTCTTCTTCTACTTCAACTTCGTAGTCTGCGCAGATAAGTTCAATCGCATCTTTGTCGAGTTCTTGGTTGATTGTAGCCATAATACCAAGCATGAATAGTTTTTTAATAATAGCGGATGGCTCACGACCTAGTTTATTCGCAAGTTCTGCTACTGAAAGCGACTCATAGTAAGTAATTTTTTCCGGTAATGGTTTCTCCACCTTCGGAATCGGGTTAGCCGGACGGTATCTTCTACGCCCTTGGTTTATACCACGTGCCGGTGGACGTCCACCACGACCTCCACCTGAGCGGTTAGGTGCTCCGCCTGCCGGTCGGCTTGGTCCGCCAGAACTTGGACGGTTTTGACCACCTGGCGCTCCTTGCGCCGGTCGGTTACCACCTGTTGAGCCTTGTGCTGGACGGTTGCCGCCTGTTGAGCCTAGTGCAGGGCGGTTGCCACCTGTTGAACCTTGCGCTGGACGGTTGCCACCTGTAGAGCCTTGTGCTGGACGGTTGCCGCCTGTTGAGCCTTGTGACGGACGGTTGCCGCCTGTTGAGCCTTGTGACGGACGGTTGCCGCCTGTTGAGCCTTGTGACGGACGGTTGCCGCCTGTTGAGCCTTGTGCTGGACGGTTGCCGCTAGCAGATTGTGCAGCTTTTGGCGTTTCTTTTCGTTCAGCAGCTTTTGGATATACTTTAGGGGCATTTGGTTTATTCACATTGCCTCCAAATTTACTATCCAGTTTCGTAATTACATCATTATCAATTGTTGACATATGATTTGACACACTCACATTTATCTTTCCTAATTCATCAATAACTTCTTTACTCGACCGATTCACTTTTTTCGCATATTCGTGTACTCGAATTTTCGTCATTAGTCCACCCCCGGTTATATTCGTTGAGTAGCCCGGATATTTTTCTGGCAAAACCAGCATCCGTTAGGGCAAGTACTACCCGTGACTCTTTCCCAACTGCATGCCCGAGCTCTTCTCGATTCCCGAAGACATGCTTCTCAACGTTGTAAAACGTACTTTTATCAGTTAACTTTTTCATTGTATTTTTAGATGCATCTTCTGAAACAATTACTAGACGCGCGTTGCCGGAACGGATTTCCCGTACAACCAAATCTTCACCCATGATAAGCATCCTTGCTCTAGCCGCCATTCCAAGCATTTGATAAATCCTTTTCGGATCTGTCATTTTAATGCCTCCCGGCGGATAGCATGAAGAAGATCATCGTATACCTGTTCAGGTACAGCTGTTCCAAGCTGGCTTTCAATCGATCTGTTACGACGCGCGGATTCAACTGCTTCTTCGGATTTAGACACATATGTCCCACGGCCTGACTTCTTGCCAGTGAGATCGACTGAAACTTCCCCTTCTTTTGGGCGGACGATACGAATCATTTCCTTTTTCGGGAACATACCGCCAGTCGCCGCACATTTACGTAAAGGAACTTTTTTCATGTTTGTCATGTGTGTGCTCATCCTTTCTTTTCAGTTTTCGTTGTCCGTATACAGATCGATTGAATCGGTACTACTAATTTCTGTAGCATCATCCTCAACAAAATATGGATCGATTTCAGTTGACTCTTCTTCTAACAGACTCTCTTCAATCGGCTCTTTGAAAGCTGGCGGATAAATTCCTAGTTCACGTGCATCCGTTTCACTCTTAATGTCGATTTTCCAACCAGTCATCTTAGCCGCGAGTCTTGCGTTCTGTCCGCGCTTACCTATTGCAAGTGACAATTGATAATCAGGAACCACAACAGTGGTAGATCGATCTTCTTCGTTCACCTGAACATCAATTACTTTCGAAGGACTAAGTGCATTTGCCACAAATATAGCCGGATCCTCGGACCATTCGACGATATCAATTTTCTCACCATTCAGTTCATTTGAAATCGATTGTACCCGGGCACCTCTTGCACCTACACATGAACCGACCGGATCTACTGCATCATTATTCGTATGAACTGAAATTTTGGAACGGTCTCCCGCTTCTCGTGCGATCGATTTGATTTCTACGATTCCTTCAAAGATTTCAGGCACTTCAACTTCAAACAATCTACGGAGAAGTCCGGGATGTGTTCTTGAGACAAACACTTGCGGACCGCGTGATGTACGTTCAACTTTTGTAATATATACTTTGATTCGGTCATGGGGCTGATAGGTTTCAGTCGGAATCTGTTCACCAACCGGCAATACAGCCTCCACTTTACCGAGGCCGACATATAAGTTACGAGCGTCAAGCCGTTCAACAATACCGTTGACGATATCATCTTCTCTGTCGACGTACTCCTCAAAGATGATACCGCGTTCGGCTTCCCGCACTCGCTGTGTGACAACCTGCTTAGCAGTTTGCGCAGCAACGCGACCAAAGTCACGCGGAGTTACTTCTTCCTCAACAATATCTTCAAGTTCGTAAGCAGGATTGATTTTATGTGCATCTTCAAGACTGATTTGTAAACGATCATCTTCAACCTCTTCGACGACATCTTTTCTGGAATAAACTTTCATCGTCCCTTTATCAAGATTCAAGTCAACTCGCACGTTCTGCGCCTGATTGAAATTTCGTTTATATGCAGTTACTAGTGCCGCTTCAATCGCTTCTACTAAGACATCCCTTGAAATACCTTTTTGTTTTTCAAGGGCAGTCAATGCATCGAGTAGATCACTACTCATATTAATCACTCCTACTATTCAATTATGCGGAAAAGTCGATCGCCAAACGGGCAAATGCGATTTTTTCCTTGTCAATAACGACTGTCAATTTCCTTGTTTTAATGCTTACTTCAACTTCTGCGCCTTCAGGACCGTATGCTAACAGATAACCTTCGAATTCTTTCATGCCATCGATGGCCTCGTACGTCTTAATGAATACGAATTGTCCAATTGCTTTTAGGAAGTCTTCTTCCTTCTTCAACGGACGCTCTGCACCAGGTGATGATACTTCTAGGAAATAGTTTTGTGGAATCGGATCAGTACGATCAAGTTCTTCACTTAACTTTTCACTCACCTGAGAACATTGCTCAATATCGATGCTCCCGTTAGGTGTATCAATATAGACTCGTAGAAACCAATCTCTGCCTTCTTTTATAAATTCCACGTCGACAAGTTCCAAGTCCAGTTCTGCAACAATTGGAATAACGAGTTTTTCGACTTCTTCCGTAATATTGCTCATCTTACCCCTCCCGAAATAGTAATCAAATACGCCTCGGCGTATTTGCGACCAGATTAAGTAGAGAAGTTAGTCTAGAAACGTCGCATCTCTGCGACAACCAGGGGGATTGAAACTCAATTCCACCTAGCCAACCAACCTGCATCATGCAGCTACGTGCACGATTTACTTCCCTACTAAATCCGTGGCATCCGCCGGAAGCTTTAACCAAAGTCGAAAATGAATTTAGACTCCCCTCCGACTTTGGTAAAAAACAGTACAGAACAACAGAAAAGAGCGGGAAATCCCACTCTTTTTGCGCAAGACTATTACAAAAGTTGTTCCCATCATACCATAGGATAAATGATGTAGCAAACAATGTGCTAGAAGAGGGATAGTTGATTCGCCTCAGGCATTCCTTCCAAACAACCTAAAGTGTCCATATACTCGACAATTGTCTTCGAAACACGGCCACGCTGCTGGAAATCCTCTTTTGAAAGAAACTCTCCATCTTTCCTGGCTTCTACGATCGAATTAGCTACATTCGTCCCAAGAGACGGGACGGCATTGAACGGAGGAATTAGTGTGTTGCCTTCAATTAGGAATGTCGCTGCATCGGATTTGTATAAGTCAGGTCTTGCCAATGTAATTCCGCGCTCCCACATTTCAAGTGCAATTTCAAGTACGGTTAATAAGCTTTTCTCTTTTGGTGTTGCGTCCAGGCCTTTAACGTTAATCTCTTTAATTTGTGCTCGTATGGAGGCAGAACCTTTTGTCATCGTCAACAAATCGAAATCAGTCGCCCGTACTGTGTAATACGTTGCATAGTATAGTATCGGATGATGCACTTTGAAATATGCAATGCGCAGTGCCATTAGTACATAGGCCGCTGCGTGCGCTTTCGGGAACATATATTTAATTTTTTTACATGATTCAATGTACCAGTGCGGCACACCCTGAACCTTCATTTCCGCCTCAAACTCGGGAGTAAGTCCCTTACCTTTACGAACAGATTCCATAATTTTAAATGCCATCGAAGGCTCTAACCCTTGATAGATTAAGTACACCATTATATCATCCCGGCAACCGATAACATCGGAAAGTTCGCATGTCTTATTTTGAATCAATTCCTGTGCGTTCCCTAACCAGACATCAGTTCCATGGGATAGCCCTGAAATCTGAATCAGTTCCGAAAATGTTGATGGTTTCGTCTCTTCAAGCATCTGGCGTACAAATCTCGTTCCGAATTCAGGTACGCCTAGCGTTCCTGTTTTACATCCGATTTGTTCCGGTGTGACACCAAGTGAAGTTGTACCACTGAATAATTGCATGACTCCTTCATCATCCGGTGGAATCGTCAATGGATCAATTCCCGAGAGATCCTGCAACATCTTAATCATTGTTGGATCATCGTGACCTAGAATATCAAGTTTCAACAAGTTGTTGTCGATTGAATGGAAGTCAAAATGAGTCGTCTTCCAACTTGAATTCAAGTCATTCGCAGGAAATTGGATAGGCGTGAAATCGAATATTTCCATATCATCGGGAACAACGATTATTCCGCCTGGATGCTGCCCTGTATTCCGTTTAACTCCTGAACAACCTTGTACGAGTCGATCTATTTCTGCTCCACGGAAATTCAAATTGTTGTCATTCATATAACCACGGACGTAACCATAAGCAGTCTTTTCCGCAACCGTCCCGATTGTCCCTGCGCGATAGACAAAATCTTCGCCAAAAAGTTCCTTCGTATAGTTATGTGCCTTCCCTTGATAATCACCGCTGAAATTTAAATCGATATCCGGAACTTTATCGCCATTAAAACCTAGGAAAGTTTCGAACGGTATATCTTGACCATCTTTTTTGAAAGCGGTCTTGCATGCTGGACACATTTTATCAGGTAAATCGTAGCCTGAACTGACGGACCCATCATCGAAAAACTCCGCAACTTTACACGTAGGACAAACATAATGCGGCGGCATTGGGTTCACTTCAGTTATCTCCATCAGTGTTGCGACTAGTGAAGAACCAACGGATCCCCGAGATCCCACAAGATACCCGTCATCCAGTGATTTCTTTACAAGTTTATGGGATATTAGATATATGACCGCAAACCCATGACCAATGATTGACTTTAACTCTTTTTCAATGCGTGCCTCGATGATTTCAGGTAACTGCTCACCGTATATTCCATGTGCCATCGAATATGTCAATTCTCGAACGTCATCGTCCGCCCCTTCAATGGTCGGCGTGTATAAGTCATCTTTAATCGGTTTTACCTCACCGATTTTCTCCAAAATGGCATGTGGATTATCAATGACTATTTCCTGCGCGATTTCTTCTCCAAGAAACGCGAACTCCTCAAGCATTTCATCGGTTGTCCGAAATTGGACCGCCGGTAGTGAGTGCCTGTTCATGGGATTGGCTCCCCCTTGCGATCTAACAAGCACTTGACGGAAAGTTGCATCCGTTTCGTCAATATAATGGACATTCCCTGTTGCACATACCGGGAGACCAGTATTTTTCCCGAGTTTGATCATTTTTCGCATGATATCTTCCATGTTCCACTCATCACGAATCAATTCAAGTTCTAAGAGATGTGAGTAAACCGGTTTGGGATGGACTTCAAGGTAATCATAAAACTTTGCAATCTCCTCTACCTCATCCATCGGTTTCTGCATCAGTCCCTCGAACACTTCCCCTTTGTCGCAACCAGAGCCGACGAGCAAACCTTTTCGATACTTGACGAGTAAAGAACGCGGAATGCGTGGAACCCGGTAAAAATAATCCATATGGGAATAGGACACGAGTTTAAATAAATTTTTCAACCCTTCGTCATCCGTTGCTAATAGTGTACAATGCGATGGCCTCGCTCGTTTGTAAGAATCACCTTTACCAATATGGCGATTAAAATCATCCAAGTATTCGATGCCTTTCTCTTGCGCATCCTTCAACAAACGTAAAAATAGATGGGCAGTTGCTTCGGTATCATAAATGGCCCGGTGAGCCTGTGTCAGCTCGATTCCAAACTTTTTCGCCAACGTACCCAACCGGTGATTCCCCATTTCCGGATAAAGGAAACGAGCGAGTTCAAGCGTATCTATGACCGGATAAGCAGCTGCTTCTAAACTAGATTTCTTACATGCTTCGTAAAAGAAGCCCATATCGAATTTTGCATTGTGTGCAACAAGAATTGAATCTCCGATAAACTCAATAAAATCCTTCGCGACATCCCCGATTTCCGGTGCATCTTTTACCATTTCATCTGTAATACCAGTAAGTTTTGTAGTGGTAGATGACAGGGGATGATGCGGATTTGAGAACCTCTCAAACGTTTCAACAATCTCACCGTTTTTCAATCTGACCGCAGCCAGTTCGATAATGGTGTCATATACCGCAGAAAGCCCTGTCGTCTCAACGTCAAATACAACATATGTATCTTCTTCAAGCTTCCGGTGTTGTTCTTCAAAAACAATCGGTACTCCGTCATCCACTAAATATGCTTCCAGTCCAAAAATAACTTTTACGCCATTTTTCTTTCCTGCAGAATAAGCTTCCGGAAATGATTGAACGTTCGCGTGATCTGTAATCGCGATGGCAGGATGTCCCCATTTTGCTGCTTGTTCAACAAGAGCTGTTGCGGAGACAACAGCATCCATCTGACTCATCGTTGTATGTGCATGTAGTTCAATGCGTTTACGATCCTTTGGTGCTTTGTCCTGTCTTATAATAGGTGATACTTCCATAACATCTTGAGCCATCATAATAAGGTCGCGTACGAATGTATCGTTTTGAATACCTCCACGCGCACGAATCCAGGCTCCTTTTTTCAAAGTCTTCATCATTTCTGCATCTTCATCATCCCGCGAGAACATTTTCACAAGAATGGAATCCGTGTAATCGGTCACTTTGATTGTCAGGAGTGACCTTCCGCTGCGCAATTCACGCACGTCCGTATCAAACACATACCCTTCAATTGTCACTCGGCGTTCTTCATCTTGAATTTGTTGAATTTCCAACATTGGCTCGTCAGGTTTGATAGGAGTACCAAGTCTGAATGGTCCAGAAACATTACCATTTTCCTTCTTGGTTGTTTCACGCAGTTTCAAATCAGCTAGCGCTTTTTGACCAAGCGCTTCTTCTTCTGCATCACGTTGTGCAACAAATGCTTTACGCGCATCTTTGGCACCACTATCTTCCTCTGTCAATTTGAAATCGACGGCAGGTCTTGGAAAACCGAATGAAGTGTAGACATCCGAAATGATAGAAGCGTATTTACTTTTCATCGTTTGCAGTTCCATATCACTTGTACAAAGTAGCGTCATTTTACCACCTTGTATAACCGGCTTTTGGCTTATCAGCCGCTCTCTAATCGGTGGGGACATGTCGCTCATTTCTTCAATAATAAACGGCCAATAGTCTGTGATTAACTTGTTGTCCACATCTTGGGTTTCAGACGATATATGAATCTTGACCGTTGCGATAGCAGAGAATGTTTCATTGATGCGCTGAGAAAAAATTGTAAATATATCTACCGGTAGTGGCTTATTTAAAGTTATATTGAATTGCCACACTCTTGATTTCCGGTGAATGTTCACACGGTTCAGTTCTGCATTTTCAAAGTGGATGACAAATTGGTCATCTGTCATTCCGATTTGCTGTAACAATATATATAATTTATTTAAAGCGTCCATAAGCCTCTCCAATCTTTCATTAGTGAAAAAGAAGGGAAGTACCGATGTGCGGCCTTCCCTCCTCTAACTTATTCCGCTGTGAAGAACGCCTGTAGTTTTTCGGTAAGTTCTTCTTTTTGCCATTCAGCCGATTCACCAGTTTGTCTGAATTTAACTTCAACAATTCCTTCAGAAGCTCTCTTTCCAACTGTAATCCGGACTGGCAAGCCAATCAAATCTGAATCAGCGAATTTGACTCCCACACGTTCAGGGCGATCATCATAGAGAACATCATATCTGTAAGATTCCAAAATAGTATATAATTCATCGGCCAATTCTTTCTGACTGTCATCTTTGACATTCACAGTAATGAGATGGATATCAAATGGGGCAATCTTCTTAGGCCATTTCAAACCATTCTCGTCATTGAACTGTTCTGCGACTGCTGCAAGTATACGGGATACACCAATACCGTAACAACCCATGATATACGGTTTAGCCCTGCCGTTCTCATCAAGGAATGTTCCTTCCATCGGTTCGCTGTAAGTCGTCCCTAGCTTAAAGATATGTCCAAGTTCAATTCCTTTAGCGAACTTAATTGTACCAGTTCCATCTGGAGAAATATCTCCTTCGTGGATGAATCGAAGATCCGAATAGCGATCAACTGCAAAATCGCGTTCAGGATTGATGTTCGTTAAATGGAATCCATCTTCGTTCGCTCCGCAAACACCATTCACGACGGACGCAACTGAGTGATCTGCAATTACTTTAAGATCAATTGGCAATTTAACAGGACCGATTGAACCAACTTCACAAGAAAGAAGTTCTTGAACCTCAACCTCGCTAGCAAGTTCCACAAGTGTTGCACCAAGCGCGTTTTTAAGCTTGATATCATTAATTTCATAATCCCCACGGCACAGCACTGCAATTAGTTCATCATCTGCTTTAAAAACAAGCGTTTTAATGATACGCGATGCGTCAACGTCCAAAAACGTAGCTACATCGCTAATCGTACGTTGTTCGGGAGTTGCAACTTTCTCGACCTCTTGTAAGTCTTCATCAATCTTTTCATATGCCATATTAACTTCAGCCATTTCAACATTGGCTGCATATGATGATGCGTCACTATATGCAATGGTGTCTTCACCGATATCAGATAGCGCCATAAATTCATGCGTATCTGTTCCACCGATTGAACCACCATCCGCTAAAACAGCGCGGAAATCGAGGCCGAGTCTTGTGAATATATTCACATAAGCTTGTTTCATTTCCTGATATTTCTCGTCAAGACTTTCTTCTGTCGCATGGAAAGAATACGCATCTTTCATGATGAATTCGCGTCCTCGAAGAAGGCCAAAACGTGGACGCTGTTCGTCTCTAAACTTTGTTTGAATCTGGAACATCGTAAGCGGTAACTTCTTATAGGATTTCACTTCGTCACGGACGAGAGAAGTAATCACTTCTTCATGCGTTGCTCCTAGAGCAAATTCTCTATTATGACGATCTTTCAGTCTAAACAACTCAGGTCCGTAATTAAACCATCTTCCCGTTTCCTGCCAAAGTTCGGCTTGTTGCAAAGCAGGCATCAATACTTCTACGGCTTCAATCGCTTCCATTTCTTCGCGGATAATCGATTCAATCTTCCGAATCACTTTAGTGCCAAGTGGAAGGAAGGAATATACCCCACTCGTATTTTGGCGGATAAATCCTGCACGTAAGAGTAACTGATGTGAAATAATATCAGCATCAGAAGGTACTTCACGCATTGTTGGTATGAATGTTCGTGATTGTTTCATCTATGTTTCCCACCTCAAGTAATGTTTTTGAAATCCTGATCTATTGGCTAGACGTCAACGCCCTGAATTGCTTCAGAGCTATATGTCTCCTTTTACTACTTTCATTAGAAGAAAAAGCGCTGTATATCATTCCAGGTTACAACAAGCATTAGTACCATCAGGAGCATAATCCCGACAAAATGTACCATTCCTTCTTTTTGTTTGTCGACTGGCTTGCCGCGAATGGCTTCCAGTAAGAAGAACAACAACCTTCCACCGTCAAGTGCTGGTAATGGTAGTAGGTTCATAATTCCAAGGTTGATGCTTAAGATTGCTGCCCAGTTCATGAGTTGGTATACGCCGTATTGCGCGACTTCCTCCGTCGCTTTGTAAATGCCGACCGGACCCGATAAAGCATCAATTGTGAACTTACCTGTTACAAGCATACCCAGTAATTCAAATATCCTGACAAACCAGGTTACCGTTTCTTCCGCTCCATATTGAACTGCTTTCAGCGGATTTTTAATCACCGGGCTTGTATAGCGCACACCAATTTGGCCGATTTCTTCTCCTGACTCTTTAACTTTAACTGTGTCTGGCACAACATCCAGCGTCAGCAAATCGCCGCTTCGATCCACTTCAAATTGGAGAGGCACGCCGGCACTCTTTTGAATGATAGCAGCAAACTCCTGCCATGTGCTAATTGGATTGCCGTCAACTGCTTTGACAAAATCTCCATCTTGCATTCCAGCTTTTTGCGCGGACCCCTCACTCATGACGTCCGAAATAATAGGTTCATATGTTGGAACGCCTTGTAACAAACCGATTGCAAGGAATATGAAGAAAGATAAAATAAAGTTAAACATAGGACCTGCAAATATTGCCATCGCCCGAGCGCCAACAGATTTCGATTCAAATTGGCGGTCGTATGGGGCAATAAGTGTCTTCTGCCCCTTCTCAAAAATGATAGCCTTTCTAGATACGTTATAACGTACTAGCTGCCCTTCATCATCATATCCTTCAATGAATAGTTCTTTTTCCAAATCTGAGGATTCTGTTTCCAGAAACAGAACATCTGGATTTGCAACATTACGGTTCAAATAAATTTTCTCAACTTCATTAGAAGCATTAATCAGAAGACCAACGCGATAACCCGGTTGTAATTCAACCGTATCGAAATCTTCTCCTGCCATTCTGACATAACCGCCAAGCGGCAGAAGTCGGATTGTATATAAAGTTTCACCTTTTTGAATTCCAATAATTTTAGGGCCGAATCCAATTGCAAATTCACGCACCATGATTCCCGCCTTTTTCGCAAACAGGAAATGTCCTAGTTCATGAAAAAAGACCAAAGAACCGAATATGATGATAAACGCTATAACGGTTTCCATGAAAAACCACCTTCACTGACCTTATTGGCCTTTTCTAAAAAACTTATTCTATCATAGCATACACCATTTTTCGAGTCAGTGAATCCGTTTCTAAAATCGATTCTAGTTCCAGAGCAGAACTTGTTCGATGCGTGTCCATCACTCGTTCAATAATGTCTTCAATCTGTACAAAAGGTATGCGTCCATTCATGAACAGCGATACCGCTACTTCATTCGCTGCATTCATGGCTGCTGGCATTGTCCCACCCTCTTTACCGGCTGCATAGGCAAGCGCCAATGCTTTGAAACGGACCAAATCCATTTTTTCGAAATGGAGCTTGCCAATCTCCTCAAGACGAAGCGGTTTTGCGTTTTGCATTGGGATTCGATCTGGAAACGTTAAGGCGTACTGAATAGGAACTCGCATATCTGGTGACCCCAGTTGAGCCATAATACTTGTATCTTCGAACTCAACCATGGAATGGATAATACTTTCCTTATGAAGCAAACAATCTATTCTTTCATAAGGCATTCCAAAAAGATGATGGGCTTCGATTACTTCAAGACCTTTGTTCATCATTGTCGCTGAATCTATTGTTAATTTGTTCCCCATAGACCAATTCGGATGAGCAAGTGCCTGTTCTAAGGTCACATTTGTAAGTTCATCTCTTGTAAGATCTCTGAAACTCCCTCCTGACGCTGTCAAAATAAGCCGAGAGACACGTTTAGAATTTTCTCCATTCAATGCTTGGAAAAGCGCTGAATGTTCACTATCTACCGGTAAAATGGGTACACCATGTTTACGAGCTTCATTCATAACGACATCCCCGGCTGCTACAAGCGTTTCCTTGTTGGCGATAGCAATTGTAATTCCCGCACGTATTGCTTCAAGTGTAGGTTTGAGTCCCACACTTCCAATAACTGAGTTAACCAAAATGTCAGCCCCTGTGTGCCCTGCGATTTCAATCAAACCCGCTTCGCCGTATAAAAAGTGACTACTCGGAAATTCTGCTTGCAACTTCTCAGCATCTTCTCGTCTTATTACCGATACCGTTTTCGGTTGAAACGCAGAAACAATTTCCCGTACCTTATCAATATTCAAACCAGCCGAAAAAGATACGAGCTTAAATTTCTCAGGGTTCGAACCGATGATATCGAGCGTCTGTAAACCAATGGATCCTGTAGCACCTAATAAACTAATATTCTTCATCATAAGACATCCTTTCCGTTAACCCACGAAGTGTAAGAAATGAAGCAATGGCAAAACGAAAAGGAGACTGTCGAACCTGTCTAGGATCCCACCATGACCAGGCAGAAGTTGTCCTGAGTCTTTCACCTCGAAATGCCTCTTTAGTGCTGATTCGACAAGGTCACCCAGTTGTCCAATAATTGAGGCTATAATTGTCACTACAATAAGTATTATGTAAGTTGAAGCTACCGGGAAGAAGTATTGAAAGATGAATGCGAAGACAACTGCGGACAATACTCCGCCAATAAAACCCTCAACGGTCTTATTCGGGGATATTTCTGGCCATAGCTTACGCTTCCCTATTTTTCTGCCTATGAAATAAGCACCCGAATCAGTTGTCCAAATCACCATAAGTGCATATACGACATATTCGATTCCATAAACCCGCGTTTCAATCAAATAATAAAACCCGATTCCAACATATAATGCGCCCAAAACAGAAAACGCTGCATGGTCGAACGTAAACCGATTTTTAACAATGACAGTATAGATTAATAAAATAAGTACAATTGCGAATGTCAATTCGATTTTTGTATAGCCAATCATTTCAAATAGATTGTCACTGGTAACTGCAGGCATTAATAATACTGCTAGCGCTATCCATGTCAAAAAACCTTCAATCGAAAATAGACGTATGTCTTTCATTCGCAATAGCTCATATAGTCCAATTGTTGCAATTACATATACCGCAATTGTGAATGGTATTCCTCCCATGATGACTAGCGGAACGAATAAAATTAACGCAATGATTGCAGTCAGTATCCTTTGTTTCAAACGTCCCCATTCCCTTCCACACTTCCAAACCGCCTATTTCTCAGTTGGAATTCTTCGATTGCATTCAACATGCATATGTCATCAAAATCTGGCCATAACACATCAGTGAAAGAAAACTCAGCATATGCCAACTGCCATAACATGAAATTAGACAATCTTACTTCACCGCTAGTTCGGATTAGCAGGTCTGGTTCCGGTAAATGGGCAGTCATTAGATGGGAACCGATGAGTGTTTCATCAATATCTTCAGGTTTAATAGAACCGTCCGCAATGAGTTCAGCAATTTCTTTTACAGATTCAACTAGCTCAAGTCTGCTTCCGTAGTTCATGGCAAAATTTAAAGTCAAACCGTCGTTGTGTTTCGTTTCTTCAATCGCTTTGCTAATTGCATCTTTTGTATGTGTCGGCAACATATCAAAGTTCCCAATCATTTCAACTTTCACGTTTTGCTCGATTAGTTCTGGGAGATATGTGCTTAAAAACTCACCAGGAAGTTTCATTAAGAAATCTATTTCGAGTTTCGGTCGTTTCCAGTTTTCTGTGGAGAATGCGTAGAGTGTAAGTACTTTAATGCCCAGATCATTTGCAATACGCGTTATTATACGAACTTTTTTCATACCTTCATGGTGACCTGCAACTCTTGGTAAATTACGTTGTTTTGCCCATCTTCCATTTCCGTCCATAATAATTGCTACATGGGCAGGGATAGGCCTACTTTGAATTTTGGCAATTTTGTCCAATATCAAGTCCTCTGGCACCACTGTCTTTTTCCGAAAAAGTTTATCCAGCATATTGTTTCCTCCACTCAGCTACTGTCAGAGCAAGTTCATACTCTATCGTAACAAATTAGACGGTTAATTTCATTTTTTATTGCTGTTCAAAGAACAAACGCGGAAATACCTATTCTGAGATTATAGCCAAGAGGCGACTTTAGGAAGGCTGTCTAAGTTCGCGACAAGGAGTGATAAAGTTCAATCTTTCCACTCCATAACCTGCGTACTGCAGGCAATCGCGGCGTCCTTTGCCATAAGCCTGGACTGACTCATAACCTAATCCTCTCCTCTAGATGTTGGAATCTAGACGTGGAATATCGCCTATTTAAGGTTTTCCACGGTCCGTGAACTTTATAGTTTCCTTAGCAAAAGAAAAAGACGTCCTGAAATTAGGACGTCCAGAAATATAGAAAGTTCTTCTATCAGATTTCCATGATTTCATTCTCTTTATCTTTCGCGATTTCATCGATTCGCAAAATTTGTGAATCCGTCAGCTTCTGAATTTCATCACCATATCTGTGTAATTCATCTTCAGTAATTTCACTGCTTTTTTCAAGCTTCTTGAAGCCTTCATTTGCGTCACGACGAACATTACGTATTGCAACTTTTGCTTCTTCAGCTTCTTTTTTCACAGACTTCACCAGTTCTTTACGACGATCTTCCGTCAATGCTGGAACCGCAAGGCGAATGACAGTCCCGTCATTCGAAGGTGTAATTCCGATATCTGATTTCATGATTGCCTTTTCAATATCAGCCAATATTGTTTTGTCATATGGTTGAATGACAAGAAGGCGCGCCTCAGGTACTGAAATCCCAGCCATCTGTGATACCGGAGTAGGTGCACCATAATACTCAACCGTTAATCTATCCAGCATAGAAGCGCTTGCACGCCCTGCACGAATTGATGCCAGTTCTCTTGTATATCCACCAATTGCTTTTTCCATACGGTCTTTCGCTTCGTTCATAACTTCGTTTGCCATTATATATTCCTCCTGACGACCGTCCCGATTGGCTCACCAAGGACAGCTCTCTTAATATTTCCATTTTCCATAATAGAGAATACTACGAGCGGGATATCGTTGTCCATACATAGGGTTGAAGCTGTTGAATCCATAACTTCAAGTCCTTGGTTAATGACATCCAAAAATGATAGTTCTAGGTATTTTACTGCATTTTTATCTTTCGCTGGATCAGCGGAATAGACACCATCCACATTGTTTTTTGCCATAAGGATAACATCTGCTTCAATTTCAGCCGCACGTAGTGCTGCTGTCGTATCTGTAGAAAAGTAAGGATTCCCTGTACCCGCGGCAAAAATAACGACCCGTTTTTTTTCGAGATGTCGAATAGCTTTCCGGCGTATGTATGGTTCCGCAACCTGTCTCATTTCAATAGATGACGATACGCGCGTTTCAACACCGATTTTTTCTAGTGAATCCTGTAGAGCGAGGGAATTCATGACTGTAGCAAGCATGCCCATGTAATCCGCCGTTGCGCGGTCCATCCCCATTTCGCTGCCAACTTTACCACGCCAAATATTTCCGCCACCGACAACAACAGCAACTTCGACATCGAGATCGACAACTTCTTTCACTTGCGTTGCAACAGTTTTGATAACTTCTGGCGATAGACCGAAACCTTTATCACCTGCAAGCGCTTCTCCGCTTAATTTCAAGACGATACGTTTATATTTTGGGATGCTCATTTGTACCCTCCATCTACTATTTTTCTTAAAAAATGAGGAACACACGCGTGTGTTCCTCATTTTTACTTTATAATGGATCAGTTACCTTTAACTTGATTCATAACTTCGTCAGCGAAGTTATCTTCAGGTTTTTCGATTCCTTCACCAACAGCGTAACGAATAAACTCTTTCAATGTTCCGCCAGTTGATTTTACGAAGTCCCCAACTTTTTGATCGGAATTTTTGACGAATGGCTGGTCAAGTACACAGATCTCTTCGAAATATTTTCCGATGCGGCCTTCGACCATTTTCGCTACGATATTTTCAGGTTTACCTTCATTAAGTGCTTGTTCTGTAAGGATTTTACGTTCGTGTTCAACTTCCTCAGCAGAAACTTCGTCACGTGAAACGTATTTAGGATTTAATGCAGCAATATGCATCGCAACATCTTTTGCAGCATCTGAATCAGTTGAACCTTCTAAGAGAACAAGAACACTGATACGACCACCCATGTGCAAGTATGGACCAAATGCATCGTTGTCTGTTTTCGTACGGATTTCATAACGGCGTAGTGAAATCTTCTCACCAATTTTAGCAACAGCATTAGAAATGTGATCTGCTACTGTTAATCCGTTTGGTAATTTCGATTCAATCGCTTCCTCAACTGTTGCAGGTTTTGTAGCAAGAATGTGCTCAGCAAGTTCATTTACAAGTGTTTGGAAACCTTCGTTTTTAGCTACAAAGTCAGTTTCAGCATTCACTTCTAAAATAATCGCTTCGTTGCCGTCAACAAGGATGTATGTTGTACCATCTGCTGCAATACGGTCCGCTTTTTTAGCTGAACTAGAAAGACCTTTTTCACGTAGGAAGTCAATTGCTGCTTCCATATCACCATTTGTTTCAGTTAACGCTTTTTTACAATCCATCATACCTGTACCTGTTTTTTCACGCAATTCCTTAACCATTTGTGCTGTAATTTTCATTTTTCCATTCCTCCTATATTAAGCCGTCAATTCCGAAAAAAGACGATAAGGGTATAAGCCGCTTATCGTCTTTTCATTTACTGGATTTACTCTGCAGCTACTACAGTTTCCTCTTGAGTCGCTTCTTCGTCTTCGCCTTGTCTAGATTCGAGCAAAGCGTCAGCCATTTTACTTGTTAACAGACGTACCGCACGAATCGCATCATCATTCGCAGGAATGATGTAGTCGATTTCATCCGGATCACAGTTCGTGTCAACAATTCCGACTAGTGGAATTTTTAATTTAATTGCTTCAGCAACCGCGATGCGCTCTTTGCGTGGGTCAACAACAAACATAACATCTGGAATTGCTTTCATATCACGGATTCCGCCAAGGAATTTCACAAGACGTTCGTGTTGTTTTTTAAGTTGTCCAACTTCTTTTTTAGGAAGTACGTCGAATGTACCGTCTTCTTCCATTTTCTCGATTTGTTTCATGCGTGCAACACGTTTTTGGATTGTACCAAAGTTTGTAAGTGTTCCACCAAGCCAGCGTTGGTTAATATAAAACATTCCAGCGCGTTCAGCTTCTTCTTTAATTGCATCTTGTGCTTGTTTCTTAGTACCGACGAATAGGACTTTCCCGCCATCAGCACCAACTTGACGCATGAATGCGTAAGCTTCTTCTAATTTCTTCACCGTTTTTTGAAGATCGATGATGTAGATACCGTTACGTTCTACGAAGATATATTTCTTCATTTTCGGGTTCCAGCGACGTGTTTGGTGACCGAAGTGCACCCCTGCTTCAAGCAGTTGTTTCATTGAGATTACTGACATTTGTTATTCCTCCTGTTTGGTTTGATTCCCTCCGTGTACTTCATCCGACAGAACGACCTCTCGGCACCATTTCTGACGTCCGTGCACGTGTGTAGTAATACCACTTGCTAATATAACATAAGGCTTTTACATTTGCAACAAGTTCATCGGAATTTCAAGATAAGTTCTATTTCCGTAAGCCCTTTACCTAGTTTCTTTGCAATTTCCTCATCAGAATGACCGGCGTCATGCAGGATGAATGTCCTCGTCCTGTCATCCTCCACTACCGTTTCAATCACATCGGTCTGTTTAACATTCTGTGCGGTTGACGCAGCATATGACTTCAATGCAAGATTCACTGGCATTTTGGGCCTTTTTACAAGCAAAGTAGGATTGACTTCTTCTGATTCAGCGGTTTTTTCTGCTGAAAATGTACTCTTGTCAACCTTTTCAAACTTAGACGGTCTATCGCTTTCGGAAAGACGTTCTATTAAACGTTCATTCTCATCTTTCAATTCTGATAAATATGCTCCAATTGTATTGTCCATCTCCGCCATAAGCTTTTGCTGTTTTTTTTCAAGATCATCGAACTTAGTCACTTTGGTATATAGCAAAGCTAGAAAATAAAAGCTTATTATTTGTATGATGAATAAAAACACTAAGAAAATTGTAGTCATCTAAATCAACCTGTAAAGTCAACGAATGAACCTTTATACGGGTGCACTGTCTTCTCTTCCTCTTCGTTTTGTTGGCGGTCCCCGTCCAGCAATTGACTTTGGTCCTGGGATTGACCATCCGCTGACGTCTTCATGCTATTCTCCAACTCAGTCACGGACTCTCTTCCCTTTAAAGTCTGCCTTTCTGTAAGGGAGTTGGCATGGTCTATGTTCAATTGGGTTTGCTGGTGTTTTTGTTCTGCTAGCTTACCAGCATCAAATGTTTTTGGTATGGCAATTTGCAGTTCAATACCCTTCAAACTCATAGTATCCCTCCATCGACTATTTCAGATGATAATAGTTTGCGAAGTTTAAACAACGCTTTCGAATGAATTTGAGAAATACGTGATGTGGATAAACTCAGAATCTCTCCAATCTCCGTCAGTGTCATTTCTTCCGTATAAAAAAAATCCAATACTAACTGCTCATTCTTATTCAGTTCGGTGATTTTCGTTGCCAAGTCACCGATTAATTCACTCATCATTGTTTTTTGCTCCGGTGTTTTGGATTCCTGATCTACAATAACGAAGGATTTGTGTCCGTCATCATCATCTTCATTCATTTTTTCATCGATTGATAAAACATTTGAAAAGTAATGTTCATGGACAGTTTGATATACCTGGTCAACACTTATTCCCATATGGCTAGCAATTTCTTCTACAGTGGCATGGCGTTGCAGTTTCTGCTCAAGTTTTGTAATCTCTTCTTCTTGTTTTTTAGATTTCTCCCTAGAAGAACGCGGTAACCAATCCTCTTTCCGCAAGCCATCAATAATGGTCCCGCGAATTCGAAAAGAGGCATACGTTTCAAATTTCAAATCCCTACCAGGATCGAATTTCGTCAATGCATCAAATAAACCATGAAGTCCGAGACTCATAATATCATCGCGTGAAATATTTCGGGGTAATCCCGAGCTGATTCGCTGCACATGATAGGTAACAAGTGGAGTGTATTTTCGGACAAGTAAGTCTCCTGCTTCGGGATCACGATTACGAATCCACAGGTCCCAACCTATATTCTCTTCCATTAAATCCTGTTTCGACATCGAATCCCTCACTTTCCATGATGATTCTGTCATAATTACTGCTATTATAGCAAACTAGCGCAAAAAAAGGCGACTGAAGCGATCAGCCGCAATCCTAATTCCCAAGCGGTCAGACGGTTCCGCTTTTATTAATCAATCACGCCTCGGTGTGATTGCGTCAAGATTTCGAATTGAGCTTGAGGCCTACAGGGGGGAAGGATTGAACTGCATCCTTCCTTGTTGCGACTGGACGTCGCGAACTTAGACTGCCTCCCAAATATCTCCCTTCAAAATCTGTGACATCCGCCGGAGGCTTTAACAAGGAGGAATGGAACTTAATATCTCCTTGTTAAATCTCTTTAGTATCTTTATTGACTGTTCGGACGCTAAGAATTGTTTGTGCAGGGTCAAATTCAATCGTTCTGCCACATGAACCACCTGTGTCTTCCCCTGTAATTGGAATCGACAACCGTTTTAATTCTTTTTTGACAGCCTCGACATTTCGCGGTCCAATTCGAATTGTATCGCTTGATCCGAATTGAAACATTTGTGAACCGCCGGCAATTTTTGCTTTCAAAGCCATCGGGCGGACCCCTTCCATTTTCAGCAATTCCATCAATGCATAAATGCCCGTATCTGCAAATTTAGCAGCGTTCTGTTTATTTAATTTTCCCAGACTGGAATCTGGAAGCATTATATGTACCATACCCGCAATTTTCTTTTTATCATCATACAACACTACCCCTACACAAGAGCCAAGTCCAGATGTCCGGATTGTATTCGGTACCCTGACAACATTCAAATCTGCAATTCCAACTCTGACGACTTCTTTCAATATAATCATGTCACAAAACACCCAACGAGCGAAAAATCGTTCCATAAGAAGAAGGGTCAGGGAGTAGGAAAAAATGACCGTTAACGCTCGAGGCTCCATTAATGCCTTCCTCACGAATTTGCGTATCAATGACAATGACTTCATCGCTGTATTGGGATACTTCGATTAAGCCAAAGCTGACAATTGCACCAACCATGTCAACACTCAAAGAAGGAACGGTTGGGTAAATTTTTAAACCTGTTAAGTCAGAGAGTGCAGACAAATAAGAACCTGAAAGGATATTGCCAAGTTCCTGCATTGCAGATAGTCCTATTTCCGATACTTCGGGTGACGTAAAATCAAATGTTTCGTCCTGAATCAGTTTCTTTATGAAGTGGTTAGCGGAATCCAATTGTAATACAAAAAACATGCTTCCGGACAAATCCCCTTCAATCCGTAGATATATTCCAGCTACAATCGTTTCTGCGCCTCCGGCGAGTTCAAACATCTCATCAAATGAAACCAGTTCGACATTCGGAACACGCATGTCTATTTTGCGATCAAGCAACTGCGACAATGAAGTTGCTGCATGTGCTGCACCGATATTTCCGACTTCTTTCAATACATCTAGATGCATATCAGTGATCGGGATTTCAGAGTTCATCAGTTGTCACCCGCTTAATAGGTTCTAGGACCTTATCTAGGTTTAACATTATTAGAAGGTGTTTACCTACCTTAGCAACACCCGATATGAAGTCTGATTCAATGGAGCCGACGACTTCCGGTTGCGGTTCGATTGAATCCACAGGAATATCCAAGACATCGTTTGCGGCGTCAACAATAAGTCCGACTTCATAATCTTCCAATGTGACGATAATTATCCTTGTGCTGTCGTCCAACTCACTAGTAGCCAGTCCAAACCTTTCACGCAAGTCTACAACGGGTGTAACGAGCCCTCTAAGATTAATGACACCTTTGACATACAGAGGCGTCTTCGGTATACGTGTAATTGATAATACTTTCTCGATGGATTGGACGGCATCAACATTAATGGCATACTCCATATCCATTAGTTGGAAAACGATGACTTTTATTTCTTTCTGATTTAACTTGTCAGTCATTCTAGTTCCCTCCCGCCTATTTAATCAATGCGTTACAATCGACTATTAACGCAACTTGTCCATTTCCTAGAATCGTTGCGCCAGATATCGCGAATACGCTTTGTAAATAATTCCCCAGCGACTTCAACACAATTTCCTGCTGCCCGATAAAGCCACCGACAACAAGTCCTGCTAACTTATCACCTTTTCGTACGATAACAATTGATTGATGTCCGTCAGTAACACTAGTTGTTTCCGGCATTTCAAAAATTTCCATTAAGTTGACAAGTGGTATAATATTGCCACGGAAATCAATTACTCTTTGGTTGTGGGCATTCATAATTTCCGTTGTTTGAATAATTGCCGTTTCAATGATTGATGACAATGGAATTGCGAATACTTCATCTCCCAATTCCACAAGCATGACAGAAATAATAGAAAGTGTTAACGGGAGCTGTACTTGGAATAAAGAACCTTGACCTTCTTTCGATTCAATCGAAATGAAGCCACCGAGAGACTCAATTGTGTTTTTCACTACATCCAGACCAACTCCTCTGCCCGAGACATCCGAAATTTTTTCAGCTGTCGAGAAACCGGATGCAAGAATGAGTTCTGCTACTTGACGGTCCGTCAATGTCTCAGACATTTCCTCCGAAATGATGCCGCTCTTTATTGCTTTTTCCAGAACACGTTGACGATTAACACCTGCACCGTCGTCCTCAAGTTCAATAAAGACATGATTCCCGGAATGATATGCGCGTAGTGTTACTGTACCTTCTTCAGGCTTGCCTTGTGCTAGCCGTTCGGCCGGACTTTCAATTCCATGATCCAATGCATTACGGATTAAATGGACAAGAGGATCGCCGATTTCATCAATAACTGTCCGGTCCAGCTCAGTTTCTGCTCCAATAATTTCGAGATTGATTTTCTTATTCAAATCACGCGCTAGCTGTCTTACCATTTTAGGAAAACGATTAAAAACTGTCTCAATGGGTATCATACGCATATTTAAGATAATTGTTTGCAAATCACCTGATATTCGTGTAATCCTTTCGACAGTTTCATTCAGTTCCGAATTATGGATTTCGCTAGCAATTGATTGGAGTCTGCCTCGGTCTATAACCAACTCTTCAAACAAGTTCATTAAGACATCCAGTCGATCAATATTCACTCGAATCGTTTTGTTGCCTGATTGCACACCTGTATTTCGTTTACCCTTTTGTTCATCTGGACTTTTACTCACGTCAGGGACATTTGAAATAGCCTTTTTGTTTTCCAAAACTTCTTCTACCTGATCGTCATTATCCTGCTTCAGGTAATCATTTGTAATTTGCGTCACAGTAACATTTTGGATTTCAGATACTTTCATTACTTTAGTCTTTAATGCATCCGCATTTTCTTTTGTAATTAATGCAACAGTAAAGATTTCTTCAAAGTTTTCATTCTCAAGTTGTTCCACTTTCGGTTCGGACTTGATAATTTCTCCGGACTTCTCAAGTATTTCAAATACCATAAAAACCCTCGCTGCTTTTAATAAGCAGTCCTCACGCAGCTGAACGGTAATTTCAAACGCATTAAATCCTTGTTCAAAAGATTGGCTGATGACAGTCATTTCATATCCATCATAATGAAGGGGATTTCCTTCATCTTTACCATTTATAACAGACGCTTCAGCAGTTGCTGCGGTTTCTGATGTAGCCTTGCTGACTGGATCTTTTCCAGCTTCAATTCTGTTGAGTGATTGAACGAGGTCCTGTACATCTTTCTTACCGGTCCCACCCGTTGCAATATCCAAGACCATCTCTTCAAGATAGTCAACAGCCCTAAGTACAACGTCCAAAATTTCAGTTGTAACACGTATCTTTGAGTTACGGATTGCATCCAACACATTTTCCATCATATGGGTCAGTGCGGCGATGTCTTCATATCCCATCGTTGCCGACATCCCTTTCAATGTATGGGCGGATCGGAAAATTTCATTTACTATGCCAAGATCTTGCGGATTCTTTTCGAGTTCTAACAGATGTTCGTTGCATGATTGAAGATGTTCCTTACTTTCTTCAATAAACATTTCCAAGTATTGACTTGTATCCATCATGCCACCCCCTTCAATACTTTAAATTTTGCACTATCAGTCCTGCTATATTTTCCAAGTCTGCAACTTGATCAGCCAGTCCAGCTTCTTTTATGGCTTTTGGCATACCGTAAACGACTGATGACTTTGCTGATTCGGCTATAGTGATTGTCCTGCAGCTTTCCCGAAGAAGCACCATTCCATTTCTTCCGTCAAACCCCATTCCTGTCATGATAACGGTCAAATAGTTTAATTGATTACTTTTTGCTGCTGACTCAAGAAGTACGTCGACGGATGGACGATGTCCCATACGTGGTAGTTCCACTGCATCCAGATGAGCGTAGTAATTCATGCCTATTTTTTTAATTTTTAAATGCTTTCCCCCTGGTGCAATATACGCTGTCCCGTTTTCAAGCAACTCGGCATCTTCTGCCTCTTTGACATGGATATCACAAAGACCGTCCAGTCTATCTGCCAAAGACTTTGTAAAACCTGGTGGCATATGTTGAACAATAAGTATGGGCGCGGATATGGATGCGGGCAAACCCGTAAGCACTTCTTGCAATGCCCTAGGTCCCCCGGTCGATGTACCTATTATAACAAATGTTTTAGTTGTTATCTTACTATTTATTCTGGAAACATTTATCGACTCTTTCTGATCATTAGAAGTCAAAGCAATCTCAGATGTAGTTCTGATTGGTTGATTAGTCAATTTTGATGGTGCCGGCTCGATTAACCGCAGATTAGTGAATTTCTTTGTTACTTTAGATATATCAACCTCTGCGGCCGCAATGACTTTTTCAATTATTTCTTCCTTCACCTCGTGAAGATTTAAGGAAATTGCACCACCTGGCTTAGCGATGAAGTCAATTGCTCCGTATTCCATAGCCAGCATCGTATTTTCCGCTCCAATTTTTGTTGTGCTGGAAAGCATGACGACTGGTACCGGGTGATCAGTCATCATTTTTTTAAGTGCTTCGAGGCCATTCATAATTGGCATTTCAATATCTAGCGTAACTACGTCAGGTTTCAAAGACAGCACTTTTTCAACCGCATCCTTACCATTGCGAGCGGTCCCAATCACTTCGATTTCAGGATGCCCCGAAAGGAAATCTGATATGAGCTTACGCATAAACGCTGAATCATCCACGACAAGCACTTTCTTACGGTTGTCTCTATTCAAATTATCCACGCCCTTTCGTAAATAGGCTCCTAAGTTTTCCAAGGAACCTTTCTTCTATTTTGACCGCTTCAGTAGAGCTAGGGCTAATAAAAGTTTCTGCAATTGCAAATATTCTCTTGGAAATAGGGGCGTTTGGAAATAGAAGCAAAAATGGTTCTTGTGCAATAACCGCTTTATGAACAACCGGGTCTTCAGGAAGGAAACCTAGAATTCTCGTCTCTTTACCAAGAAACTTACGCATTGCATACTGTAGTCTTGTAATGGCATCGTTTCCATCATCTCCTTTTGTAACCCTATTGCTTACAATGCTGAACACTTTTTCAGAATCTTGAAGACAGATGAATTTCATCATAGAGTATGCATCTGTGATGGAAGTCGGTTCGGATGTCGAAATCACAATGATTTCATCGACCGCAACAATCAATTCAATCGAATTTTGAGTCGCACCGGCTCCCATGTCAAACAATATGAAATCATATTGTTTTTGCAGATACTCAAATGCTTGAATGAGTCTCTCGAACATTTCCGATGACCACTCCATCACCGTATCAAGGCCAGAACCTCCTGATATGAAAGACAGACCCCCAGGCGCCTCATTAATCACTACGTCCAATTCCTGTGTTCCTAACAAATAATCTCTCAAACTATATTGTGGTGTCATACCGAGAAGGATATGAATGTTACCCATTCCGATATCCATATCGATAATGAGTACTTTCTTCCCTTTTGAAATAAGCGCATAGGCAAAATTTGTTGAGAAGTTTGATTTTCCGACTCCGCCTTTTCCACTTACTATTGCAATCGATTTTGATATTTCACCTTGGGACTTCATCATCTTAAGTCTGAGCGTTTCAGCCTGATCACGCATCATAAGCACCATTTAATAATAAAGTGATAAGTTTCATGCTATCTGCTTCAATGATATCTTCCGGCACTTCTTGACCGTCGGTGTAATATGCGGTTCCAATTCCATAATCCTTCATCAAATTAATGACGGGACCCATTGAGCCTGTTTCGTCCATTTTCGTGAAAATGAATTTCTCGATTGGAAATGCATTGAACTGTTCTACAATTACCCTCATATCTTCTTCCTTTGAAGTCACAGATAATACCAGATATGATTCCATATCCAGTGAAAAATCGATGAGGCGTGTCAAATCTTCTACGAACTTAGCCTCCTTGTAATTCCGGCCAGCCGTATCGATAAAAATCAAATCCAAGTCTTTCAGTTTCTCAATCGCCTTTTCAAAATCATTGCTGTTGTATGCGACTTCCACCGGTGCTTGTAATAAGTTCGCATATGTACGTAGCTGCTCGATTGCCGCGATTCTGTATGTGTCAGTAGTAATAAAACCGATTTTCTTCTTTTTTTCAAGTAGCGCTCTTGCAGCAATTTTAGCGATTGTAGTCGTTTTCCCTACCCCTGTAGGTCCCAGCACGTTAATGTATTTTTTGTTGAAAGATATACCGCCGAACGGTAAGCTTCCAATTTCTTGGTCCAGAAATTGCTTAACAATCTGAAGTTGCTCTTCCACAGTAAAATCTTTTTTATCAGCTTTCATCCGATTAAAAAGATTTTCACCTATTTGATGAATAGTGTTCTCCGACAACCCCTGTTTATGGAGATGCGCGAGCAACGGTTTGATTTCATCAGGAAACCGAGAATGAGATGCAGATTGCTGCATATCCCTCAACATTTTTTTCACTTCGGTCATTTCTTTCTTCAATTCAACAGACTCGACTCTATCCACGTCTGATGCAATAAATGGAACTACAGTTTCTGCTACATTCATTACTGGTTCATCGAACCCTGCGACTACTTCCACGGATTTCTTTTTAAATAGCCCTAGAAAACCTTTCGATTTAACGACAGATGAACTTAGAATGATCGCATCATCCCCAAAATCCATGCGTACTTTTTTCATGGCATCCACCATCGAATCAGCCGAATACTTTTTCATTTTCATCAGATATCCACCACCCCGACACTTTGGACTTCAATTGAAGATTCGAGTTCATTGTATGATAACACTGGAATTTGCGGGAAATACCGCTCAGTTATTTGTCTCAAGTACATTCGGATTGCCGGAGTACAAAGAACAACTGGAGATTGATCCATCAATGCAACACGCTCTACTTCGCCTGCGATTGATTCGAGAATTTCCTGTGAATGTTGCGGGTCAATTGATAAATAATTACCTTGTTCAGTCTGTTGGATATTGTCAGCAATCATTTTCTCCACTTTTCCAGACACCGTCAGTACTTTAAGTGATTGACCGGCTGCTGCATACTGATTCGTAATTTGCCTAGCAAGTGCTTGCCTGACATACTCCGTTAAGACATCAACATCAGACGTGAATTTAGAATAATCCGCGAGTGTTTCAAAAATAATAGGTAAATTCCGCACTGAAACGTGCTCATTAAGTAATTTTGCAAGTACTTTTTGAATTTCACCAATCGATAATGGTGTAGGTGTCAACTCATCTACAAGAATCGGGAACGTTTCACGGACATGATCGACAAGTTGTTTTGTTTCTTGACGACCAATCAAATCTGCAGCATTCGCACGAATCACTTCGGTCAGATGCGTCGAAACTACACTTGGCGGATCAACAACTGTATAGCCAAGAATTTCAGCATCTTCTTTCACCTCTTCAGTAATCCACTTAGCTGGAAGTCCGAACGAAGGCTCGATTGTATCAATGCCTTCTATTGAATCATCGCCACCTGGGCTCATTGCAAGATAATGATCCAGAAGCAGTTCACCTCTCGCCAATTCACTGCCTTTAATTTTGATCCTATACTCATTTGGTTGTAGCTGGATATTATCTCGGATACGAACAACAGGGATAACAAGCCCCAACTCAATTGCAAGTTGCCTACGGATCATGACAACACGGTCAAGTAGATCTCCGCCTTGAGTTGCATCAACGAGCGGGATAAGTCCATAACCGAATTCAAATTCAATCGGATCGATATTGAGTAGATTAACAACGTTTTCAGGACTTTTCAGACCTTCTGTTTCTATATCCTCTTCCATTTCCAGCAATTCTTTGGGATCTTCTAAAACTTTTTTAGACATTATATAGGCTCCCGCCGCTAACGCAAGTGCAATTGGCAGCGTAAAAATGTCATTAATCGGCGTAAAGAGACCAAGCAATAATACTGTAGCAGCAACAACATAAAGCAGTTTTGGCTGTCCTAGTAGCTGTGAAGTAATATCCGCACCCAGATTACCTTTAGATGCGGCGCGAGTGACGACAATACCGGTCGCTGTGGATGTGAGTAAGGCAGGTATTTGGGAAACAATCCCGTCACCGACTGTCAATTGTGAAAAGAGTAATGCCGCTTCCCCGAATGGCAGTCCCATTTGGGCAACACCGATTATCATACCAACGAGTAAGTTTATAATAACAATGATAATTCCAGCGATTGCGTCCCCTTTGACGAATTTTGTTGCTCCGTCCATTGCACCGTAGAAGTCGGCCTCATTACTAACTTTTTCACGTCTAGTACGTGCTTCTGTTTCCGAAATCATTCCCGCGTTCAAATCGGCGTCAATACTCATCTGTTTCCCCGGCATTGCATCGAGTGTGAAACGGGCAGCTACTTCAGCTACCCGCTCCGCCCCTTTTGTAATGACGATGAACTGGATAATCACAAGAATGCTAAAAACGACGAGACCAACAACGATATTCCCGCCTGTAACGAATGTCCCAAATGTCTCAACGACACTCCCTGCATCACCGTTCGCTAAAATTGCACGCGTCGTTGAAACGTTGAGGCCAAGACGGAAAAGCGTAAGAAGAAGTACTAATGTAGGAAAAATTGAAAACTGTAACGCTTCCTGCATATTCATGGCTGTTAAAAGAACTAAAAGTCCGAGTGTAATATTTATAATAATTAAGAAACTTAAAAGCCATGGTGGAAGCGGGATGACAAGCATCGTAACGATCATGATGACCGCCGCGAGCACTCCTATATCTCTGAATTGCATGTCATCCCTACTTTCTTGTATGTAATGTAATCAAATAAGCCAAAGCATATTTATTTTCAGATTTTGAATTGAGCTAGTCATAGTAGGAAGGATATAGTTCGATCCTTCCTTAAAGGATGCGGTTCAATCCTTCCCTTGTAACTAAGTTAAATTTTGCGCTGAATTCTGTACACGTACGCAAGTACTTCAGCAATTACTTTAAAGAACTCTTCCGGGATCCTCCCGCCAATTTCAACATCATCATAAAGTGATCTGGCAAGCGGGCGATTCTCGACCATTACGACGTCATGTTCTTTAGCAATCAATTTAATCTTTTGAGCAATGAAGTCAACGCCTTTTGCAACAACAATTGGCGCATCCATATCTCCATCCTTATACTTTAACGCAATCGCATAATGGGTAGGATTTGTAATGACGACATCTGCATTTGGTACCTCCTGCATCATGCGCCTCATCGACATTTCACGTTGAAGCTGCTTAATACGTGATTTGATGATAGGATCACCTTCAGAGTTTTTATATTCATCCTTGATATCCTGTTTAGACATCCGGAGATTTTTTTCATAGTCAAATTTCTGATAAATAAAATCTAATAAGGAAATGAATAACAATACTAATGCAGCTACGATTCCCATTAACGCCGTCAGTTGGGCTACAGTCGTTAACGTATCCCATGGACTTTTGAACGCCAATCCAAGTACTTTGTCGATATTTGCCATGACGATAAGGGTTGTAGTTGTACCGATAAATGAAATTTTCAATATGGATTTCATTAATTCCACAATCGCACGAATGGAAAAAATACGTTTGAATCCTTTGATAGGGTCAATTTTCTTTAAATCCATTTTTAACGGTTCACCTGTAATAAGTAAGCCGAATTGGAACACATTCCCCGCTATGCCCGCAACGACAGCAATGAGCATAACAGGCAACAGGATAAAAGCCATTTGAATCAATACATCACTGTAAATAATCATTGCCTGGGCTTCATCCAATTTAGGTATTGTGATGAATTCATTAAACGCCTGATGGAAAAACACGAAAAAGCGGTCCCTCATCATTCCCGCTGAAAAAAACAGGAAAAGGAACACGGAAAGTAGAAGAATTGCACTTGTAACGTCCTGACTTTTAAGTACTTGCCCTTTCTTCCGAGAATCTTGGCGCTTTTTTGGAGTGGCTTTTTCGGTTTTTTCTCCTGCAAAAAATTGCAGATTTAGCCGCAATAACATATTAACCACCTCCAAGAATAATCATCAAGTCCCTCATACTCAAAATCATCACTTCAAACAATTTCTTCATTACCTGAATCATAACGCCCATCATAATAAATAGAACGATGAAACTGACGCCAATTTTGATTGGAAATCCAACGACGAAAATGTTTAATTGCGGTACTGCCCTTGCTGTAATTCCAAGTGCCAAATCGACTAGGAATAAGGTTGCCACTATCGGTATTGACATTTGAAAAGCAATTGCAAATGTAGTCGCAAACGTTTTTATAACGAACTCAACCAGCCGCTCTTCACCAAAAGCTGGCCAAAGTTGATCCGCTGGAATGAATTGATAGCTGTAATAAATACCATCCAACAACAAATGATGTCCGTTCAATGCGAGCAATAGAAGAATTGCAAGCGAGTTGAAAAACTGTCCTAACAACGGAGATTGTGCCCCCGTTTGAGGATCAATGACGTTCGCAATGGCGAAGCCCATCTGAAAATCGATGAAGCCGCCAGCAATCTGTATTGCAGACATGACGATGAAGGCTATGACCCCAATAAATAATCCAGTCATTGCTTCTTTCATAATCAAGAGAAAATAAGCTCCATTTATCTCTAAATCAGGAATATCAATCGTATAGACCATTATCCAAGCAAGCACCACTCCGAAAATAATGCGATGCGTCGCGGGGATTGCCTTATAAGAGAACAGTGGAAGTGTTACAAAAAAAGCCGTGACCCGTGTTAATACGAGTAAATATGCTGCGAATGAAGGTACTAGTTCTTCCATCTAATCAT
Source organism: Sporosarcina sp. Y1011 (assembly GCF_057669885.1). NCBI lineage: Bacteria > Bacillati > Bacillota > Bacilli > Caryophanales > Caryophanaceae > Sporosarcina > Sporosarcina sp. Y1011. The sequence goes on from NZ_JBYHFP010000003.1 coordinate 135,720, forward strand.
CCGATATACCGACCAAGATTCTCAAAAATATCAGCCGTAAACGAAGTAACCTTCGCAAGCATCCATGGACCGAAAAAAACGACTCCCACGAGGACAGCAACTATTTTAGGAACAAATGCCAATGTCTGTTCTTGAATTTGGGTTGTAGCCTGAAATATACTGACAGCAAGTCCCGAAACGAGTGCAAGAATTAGAAGTGGTCCTGAAGTCAATAGAATGACCCAGATTGCACGCTCAGCTATTGATATAACCATTTCTTGTGTCATTCAAAACTCCTCCTAAAAACTTTGCAGCAATGATTTGATGATGAGGTACCATCCATCTACCAGGACGAAAAGCAGTATTTTAAACGGTAAAGATATCATAACTGGTGGCAACATCATCATCCCCATTGACATTAAAATACTTGCCACAATCATGTCAATGACTAGAAATGGGATGAAAATCATGAAGCCCATTTGGAAAGCTGTTTTTATTTCACTCAGCGCGAACGCCGGTACAAGCATCGTTAGCGGAATATCTTCAAGTGATTCAGGTCGATCTGCTTTATTGTATCGGAGGAATAACTCTAAATCTTTCTGCCTGGTATGTTTACTCATGAATTCTTTAAATGGCATACTGGCCAACTCATAGGCTTCTTCGAGTGTTATCTCTTCTTCAAATAAAGGTGTAAGTGCTTCTTCGTTCACTTGCTGAAATGTCGGTGCCATGATAAAAAATGTTAGAAAAAGCGCGAGCCCCACGAGTACTTGGTTTGGAGGCATTTGGTTTGTAGCGAGTGCTGTTCTGACGAATGATAGAACAATTATGATTCTCGCAAAAGAAGTCATCAAAATTAAAATCGCCGGAGCAAGTGATAAAACGGTCAGCAACAACATCATCTTAATGGATGTCGATACGTTGGATGGGTCACTATCCGAAAAAAATTGAGTGATATCATTCATCTCGGTCGCGCTCCTTTTCTGTCAAGCGGCCGATATGCCGTTTCCTTTCCTCTTTCATCTCCTCAATCCTCGATTTAAAGAGATTGCTAAAATCAGTGGACTCTTCCGAACTTTCATAAGGTGATTTTTTTGATTTCCCTGCTACTCTAACTAGTAATTGATTGAGCATTCCAGTCGGCAAATCAGTAGTATCTGTATTGTAGAACTCAACAAGCTTGTCAATTTCTTCAGGGTCAGTAATCTCTTTTAATAATCGGATGTCATCACCTACACCAATGAGGTAGTAGGCTTCTCCAATAACGACCAGCTGAATTGATTTATGCTGCCCAAGTGAGATACCACCCATATTTTTCATGAATCGACTTTTGTCGTAAAGTTTGTTTTTCCGATTAACGAACTTCAGAAGCCCAAATAATAAACCGATGACGAAAAGTAAAGCAAACATTGTTTTTATATAATCTCCAGCTGAAGTACCAACTGATTCTTTTTCTGTAGGTACGTCAGTTGGCGAAACATCTACTTCAGAATCTGAACGGTCTTCCGTTTCAGTTTCCGGGTCTTTAGTAAACAAATCTGACACAGGCTTATCGGGATCCGGCTCTGTGTCAGCATTAGCAGTTATTAATGAGAATTGATTCACTAAAATAACGATAAAAATGAGAGCTAAAAAAAGCTTTTGTACATTCATTAATTTCATCCTTCGGTTATCCTAATGCTTTTTCAATTGCTTCGACGACTCGGTCTGCCTGGAACGGTTTGACAATGAAGTCTTTCGCTCCTGCTTGAATCGCATCGATAACCATACCTTGTTGTCCCATTGCTGAGCACATAATGACCAGTGCAGATGGGTCTTTCTCTTTAATCGCTTTCAGAGCTGTTATTCCGTCCATTTCAGGCATTGTGATGTCCATCGTAACGAGATCAGGCTTTAATTCTAAATACTTTTCAACCGCTTGTGCACCATCCGCCGCTTCTCCAACAACCTCAAAGTTATTTTTTGTCAAAATATCTTTTATCATCATACGCATGAAAGCTGCATCATCTACTATTAATATACGTTTACCCATTTCCATGACCCCCTGTTAGTTATCTTAAATTATTCAAACGATCTGTTTGGCTTAAAATATCTGTAATTCGCACACCGAAGTTTTCGTCGATTACGACAACTTCACCTTTTGCGATATGGCGATTATTCACTAAAATATCAACCGGCTCGCCAGCAAGTTTGTCTAGTTCTATTATAGATCCGCTCGACATCTCCAATATCTCTTTAACAGAACGTTTTGTTCTTCCCAGTTCTACGGTAACCTGTAACGGAATATCCAATAACATATTTAAGTTATTCGTTTCCGAACTTTTTAAAGTGGGATTATCGAAACTAGCAAACTGTGCCTGCTGAACTTGCACTTGAGGTGGTTGTTCCCGCATAGGCATTTGTTGTTGTGGTACAGCTTGTGCTTCATAGCCGGGTTGTTCCATGCTTTGATATGACTTTTGCTGAATAGAGGAAGAAGGTTGTTGCAGTTTAGGAGGAGCCATTTCTGCAACTGCAGCGGTTTCTTCCTCAGCATCCCCGCCCATGAGCGAGGCAACTAAATTCTTTCCAAATTCTAGTGGAAGTAATTGCATGATTTTCGAATCGATTAACGTGCCTACTTTAAGTGCAAAGGATACTTTTATCAATAAATCGTCTTCCGGTATTAATTCTCGGCCCTTGTTTTCCAAGACATTCATCAAATCAATTGACGGGGGAGAAATATCAACTTTTTTATTAAACAAGGTAGACATCGATGTTGCAGCTGAACCCATCATCTGATTCATGGCTTCTTGGACGGCACTTAAATGGATTTCACCAAGATCCATATTTGGCTCGGAACCGTCGCCTCCCAACATCAGATCTGCGATAATAGCTGCATCACTCAGTTTAATAACAAGCAGGTTCATCCCACTAAGCCCTACTGTATAGTCCACTTTGACGGCAACATACGGATGGATGAACTCCGCTTCTAATTCTTCCTTACTAACTACTGAAATAGTTGGTGTCGTAATTTCAACTTTTTGTCCAAGTAATGCAGATAATGCCGTTGCTGAACTTCCGAAGGAGATATTACCAATTTCACCAAGCGCATCCTGCTCCATTGCATCCAGATAGTCTTCGGTTATCACATCTTTTTCTGGTTCAACCACAGACTCACTATTCGGTAATGGTTCCCCTCGTAACAACGCTTCAATTTCTTCCTGCGAAAGAATATTATCACCCATCATCTTCATCCCCTCTAATCTTCATATCAATTATCTGAACAGCCATACGGTTTTTCAGATGCCCTGGCTGTGCTGTGAATTTGGGTACTTCACCGATTTTGATGATGAGCGGATCATCAATCTTACTATCTAACTTAATGACATCCCCTAATTGGAGATATAGAAAATCTTCAACTGACATTTCACCAACCCCAAGCTCAGCAATAACGGACAGCGGAGCCTTTTTCAATCTTTTTTCGAGGACTACACTTTGCTCTGGGGTCGGCTCTTTTTTATTGGACTGCATAAAATAACGAACTGATAATTGTGGAACGATTGGCTCCAAAACAACATGTGGTATACAAATGTTAATCATACCGCTGGATTCTCCAATAATAATATTAAAGGAAATGACAACGACCGTTTCGTTTGGCGATATCATTTGGAGGAATTGTGGATTCACTTCAATCTCTGTAAGAAAGGGATCGATATCAATGATTCCGGACCACGCTTCACGTAAGTTATCAAAAGAACGTTCAAAAAGGTTCGTCATAATCTTCAACTCAATTTCAGTCAGATTATCAACCTTTCCTGGGCTAGCTCCAACTCCTCCCATCAGGCGGTCTAGCATCGTATAGGCAATGTTTGGATTCACTTCCATTAGAATATTGCCATCCAGGGGTGGAACTTCAAAAATATTAATTAATGTCATATTCGGGATTGAACGAATAAATTCCTCAAATGGAATCTGATCGACCGAAGCGACATTTATTTGGACATACGTTCGCAATTGTGCTGAAAAGTAAGTCGTCAAAAGTCTAGCAAAGTTTTCGTGAATCCTAGTTAAACTGCGAATCTGATCTTTGGAAAATCTCAGGGCACGTTTAAAATCATAGACTTTGACTTTACGAGTCTCATCATCCTTCTTCATGTCTTCTGCAGACATTTCCCCTGTCGAAATCGCGGATAATAAAGCATCGATCTCGTTTTGGGATAATATATCCCCGGACATACGGTCACCTCCCGGCCTCTAAATTTAGTGGACTAATCGTCATTCGTTATTGAATGATATAAGAAACAATATAGACTTTCACAACTTTCCCCTCTTGCATAAGGGGATTAAGTTGGGATTTCAATGCGTCCTCAAACGACATTTTTCCTATTTTTCCCTCAAGGTCTTTCTCCGTCATTTCAGAAAGTTCTTGGATGACAATGTTTTTCACTTGAAAATCCCTTTTAGCAAGCTCCTCTGCTGCATCTTTATTTTCTGTTTGAATTTTTAAAGTGAGACGGATAAATTGTCGGTCACCCAGATTTGTTGTAATTTCTTCAACATCGACCGATGATTCAATAACCTCATCAATGGTGGGCTCTTTCACTTCATCAACTTTATTTAGCTGCATAACTAGTATGAGAGCGACAACGCCGATTAATGTAATACAAACTAATATGATTAAGGATACTGTCAGTAATTTATTCTTCATTTTCTTCACCTCGTATATGCGGATTTGATAACAACTGGACCGCCTTATAAAATTCGACAATCCGGCTATTTACTTCATCAGCCGCATCGAGTACCACATACTTTGCCCCTGTCGTTAGGGTGATTGTCGTGTCTGGAAACGACTCAATTCTTTCTATGTACAGCGCGTTCAATGTGAACGCACTTCCATTTAGTCGAGTAACTTGTATCATATGTAAGGGGCCGGGCTGTAAGAGCCGGCCCGACCCTCCTTTTCTAATATAGCTATGTTAGGTTAACTGAGTAATAACGTTAATTATCGTTTCAAGTTAACGAGTTCCTGCAGAATTTCATCGGAAGTTGTAATGATACGCGTGTTTGCTTGGAAGCCACGTTGTGCGACAATCATTTCAGTGAATTCTTCGGCAAGATCGACGTTAGACATTTCTAGGAAACCTGAGTTGATTGTTCCAATACCTGAAGAACTGGCCGTATTTAAAATGGCTGTCCCGGAGTTTGGAGAATTATTGAAGTTATTCCCACCATTTTTGTCCAATCCACCTGGGTTAGGGAATTTTGCTAATATCAAAGTTCCCGCATATTTCAGTGCACCAGTATCGTCTACATATGAGACTTTTCCATCTTGACCAACACTCATGCTTTTAGCCATTGTGGGAATAGTAATCGTTCCTAAGGTAGTTTCTGCAACAGATGGTGGTGTTCCCGTAGTACTGATCACGGGGTCTTGGCCATTTACAGCAGGGATTCCAACAACGTATTGACCATCCGAGTTTACTAAAGCCCCTACCTCATCCATATAAAAGTTTCCTGCTCTTGTATATTGAATATTATCAATACCGTTTGAAGCATTTTTTTGGCCTACTTGGAAAAATCCGTCTCCAGACATCGCTAAATCCAATGTGTTTCCAGTAAACTGTGTCGAACCCGGTGTATGAAGTGTATCAATAGTAGCTATTTGTGATCCAAGTCCTACTTGTTTTGGGTTAACTCCCCCTCGTGTATCTCCAGGTCCTGAAGCCCCCGCAACTGTCTGTGAAATCAAATCCTTAAAAACCGTCCGTCCTTTTTTAAACCCATACGTATTGACATTCGCGATATTGTTACCAATTACATCTAGCTTTGTTTGAAAGTTTCGTAGACCTGAAATTCCTGAGTACATTGAACGTAACATTTATATTTTCCCCTCTCGTTTGTAAAAAGTGTAGCCGCGTCTATCAGTCAGCGGCAATTGGCATCCATTAAGGTCCTGCCGATATTAACTAAGTACGATTGTACCGTCGATATTTGTAAATAGTTGATCTTTCGCTTCCATGCGATCCATCGCTGTTATGACTGTTGAATTTTTAGCACTGACAATAAGTGCTGCCTGATCCATCAATACAAGCGATTCTTTGATTCCCTTCATCTTCGCTTCGTTCACCTTTTCAGTGACATGTGCCCATTCAGCATCAGAAATATGAATATTTCGTTCCGCTAGACGATCTGATGCGTGTTTGCTGATTTTAAGTTCAGCAGGTTGTACCGCTTTGTTCAGATGTTCTAAAAACGATTGTTTCGGGCTTTGCACAGTTGGTAGCGGTTGTCCTTGGCGTATGAGTGGCTGCGATGGAATGCGATGAATGTTCATATTGTCCATACAATCGCTCCGTTCTATCTAATTGGCTTATTGACTTATTGACTTATCGACGTAAAACTATTACCGTCAATCCTGTTGCCATCGTTCAAAATATATTGCAGTTTCCCTTCTTTATTGGAAACGGATAGGACTGTACCTGTCTTCTCTTCATCACCAGCCGAATAACCGACCGTTTTACCGATTAACATGCTAGCTTCGACAAGACTATTTGAACTTCCTGATCCCGCGAGCACTTCGGATATATTTCCTGGCGTCAGTTCTTTTCCATCCTGCATCGTAAAGACCGCCGAACCATTGACAAACTTCACGGAATTAATCATTCCTGTCCCTTCATTGACAATCGGCTTGCCGTCTTCACCGACCTTATCCGACATCTCATGCCATTTAATACTTTTACCCACAAAACTGTTGTATTGAATCAGTTGTGATTGATTTTGCGCTTCAGCAAATTTATCAAAGGACTTCGATAAATTCATTGTCTGTTCAAGTGAAGAAAACTGGGCCATCTGTGCGATAAACTCATTATCTTTCATGGGATTCGTAGGGTCTTGATTTTGCAGTTGAGCGATTAATAATTTCATGAAGTCATCTTTACCCATAACACCTTCACCGGTTTTTCGCTCATCCCGTTTCTTATTGACCAAATACATCGAACTTGAAATGGGTTGTTGTTCATCAATCATTCTTTACACCTCCAACTCAATCATATATTCCTGGAATGACATCACTTCGTCGTCGTTTTGTTCATGTTTGTCTTCATCTTCAGTTTCTTGTTGGTTGAATGCATGCTCTCGATCATTCTTAGCTGTATCTTGCAACGCCTGGGATATGTCGATACGTTCCACTTGCAAATTCTGCTGTAGGAATGCGCTTCTAAGCTGATGCAACTGACTGTCCAGCATTTCTTTACCGAGTGCCGTTGATGCAAGTATTCTTGCTGTCATGACACCGTTCGTCTGAAGCAACTCAATTCGGACTTGTCCAAGGTGCTCAGGATACAGTTTGATGAGTAAACGATTCGTTCCACCTGTCTGACCAAAGTTTGAACGTTTAAATATATTTTGCATTTCTCGTAGTAAGGTCTCATTTTTCAAGTTATTGCGGCTTTCCTCAGTAGTTAAAAGTTCCCCTTTTTCTGCATGAATGACAAATTGTCCGATATGCTTGGATTCCATCAACTGTGCTATGCCGTTTTTCGCATTTATTGCAGAGTTTTCATTTTCTTCGAAATGCTTATTTGCTGTTCCCAAGTAGCCTTGCAAGGAGAAAACAAGCTGTTCTTGCTTCATGAGCAAATCGATTTTTGGTGCGGCGATTTCTACTGTTTTTAACAACGTTAAAAGTTCAACCGCCTGTCTTTGCGGTATACTACCTTTTCCTTCAAGTGCGTCCGTCAATTGGTTGAAAAACTGTGGAGCCACAATGTCAACGGCATTTACTATTGCCCATAAATCAGTCGTACTGGACACTGCTGACAAATCAGCTTCGCTAAGTCCTGCTTTTTCTAATAGTGAAAGCATACTTTTCATTAGCTGTTTAGGATCTAAATCGAGCATTTTTGCAAGCTCTTCCAAATTACCCGCATTGGTAATTGAGTCTAGTTTACTGGTCGAATCTGCATTTCCATCATCTATTAAACCCTTTGCAGCTGTATCAAGCTCCTTAAGTGATGTAGCGTCAAAAATCGCCATTATTGATTCGGCCGGTACGTTACTGTCAATTGCTTCAGAGTCTATACCTTCAGTTAATGGGACTTTTCCAGCAATACTGCTAAAAATCGAACCAAATGAGTTGGTTGCCGACTTTCCTGATTGTGCATTATTCGACACTGTTTGGAGCTTCATTCCATTCATTGCTTGTAGTGATGCGATGTTCACTTATTCACCTCCCTTCAATACTATCGGTGAAAAACGTCTACTATTTAGTCATCATTGTGGTATATTTTGCAGCATCATCAGGTGACATTTTTTCAAGAATGCCAGCCAGGGTATCCGGTTTTAAGCCGATTAAAATTCGAATAGCTTCTGCATCACTCATTTTTGTAATGACAGGGGCTGCAGATTTTGACGACATCTGTTCAAAAGTTGTCAAAATCTCTTTAAAATTTCGTTTGGAATCATCTTTTTCACGAACGAGTACGGCTATTTCATCAAGCAGTTTCTCCTGTTCAATCAGTAATTTCTCAATTTCATCAGATGATGTATCCAAATCTGTCTGGACTTTGAATAGTTGTGCTTCTTTCTCTTGAATTTCCGCTTGCATTGTGACAACCCGCTCTTCAAGAACTAAATCCCCAGTGTCTAGATTCTCATTTTTCTTTTCAGCAATAAAGGGAAGGTTTTCCGACAATCCTTTTGCCTTGTCAAACAGATTTACGTCAAAAACAGTTGCTATGATTAAGCCCACAGCCGTAGCAAACAGTAGCGGGATGAGCACCCATAGCAAGAGCACTTGAAATATCCCGGTACTATTTTCTTTTTCAACGTTAGATTGTTCTATTTCTGGCTTCGTTTTTTTTACCATATTATCACCTGTTTTCTCTTCTCCGGAACTTCAGCGTCGACAATTCATCAAGCTGAACCGCTTCTAGCTGTTCCATTTCAGCGCGATGATGTTCACGATCTTTTTCTTTCATTTTTTCAAACTTTCGCACCTCGAGCGTTTTTTCTAAAAGTTTATTCTCATACCAGTTCATTTTTGAGCGGGCTTGCATAACTTGCTGCTGCATTTCTGCTGTCCTTTTCTCTAAACTGGAAATGAACCTCGAATAGTGATGAATTTCATTAATTGAAAATCCAACCGCCATCTTTATCTGCTGCTCGGCGAGAATATCTTCTTTCTTTTTCAGTAGATCGTATAATTTAGTAGCAACTGTTTCAAATGCCTCAACTGCACCTTTAAATTCTACTTCAGTCTCTGTTTTTTCCTGTTCACGGAACGTTAATACCTTTTCGAATCGATAGAGATAGGGTTTCATACATTCCCACCTCCAGTGCCAAGTGAAACGAGTTCCGCTATGCTGTCTTCCATTGAAATATTATCTTTATAACCTTGTTTTAAAAAGTTCGTAATAAGTGGCTCAAATTCAATTGCTCGATCGATTTCATTCGATGTTCCCCGTTTATAGGCACCGATATTGATCAAATCCTCGGATTTATCGTATGTATAATAAAGATCACGTAGTTTTTCCGCTGCTTTGACATGTTCTTCATCTGCAATATGGTTCATAAGCCGGCTTACGCTTTTTAAGACATTGATAGCAGGATATTGCCCCTTATTGGCGAGCGTTCTGTCAAGCACAATATGACCATCAAGAATTCCCCGTACCGCATCAGCAATAGGCTCATTCATATCATCGCCATCGACGAGAACTGTATAGAACGCAGTTATAGAACCGAACTCATTCGTACCCGTTCGCTCTAATAATTTTGGTAGTATCGCAAAAACAGAAGGGGTGTAACCGCGTGTAGCGGGTGGTTCACCTACAGCAAGTCCTATTTCCCGCTGCGCCATTGCAACCCGTGTTACGGAATCCATCATAAGCATGACGTTCATCCCTTTGTCACGGAAATACTCGGCGATTGCGGTAGCTGTGAACGCTCCTTTAATACGCATTAGTGCAGGCTGATCAGAAGTTGTCGCTACAACAATAGATCGGCTCATTCCTTCAGGTCCTAGGTCACGTTCAATGAATTCCCGCACTTCACGTCCCCGTTCACCGATGAGTGCAATGACGTTTAGGTCAGCTGTCGTATTGCGGGCAATCATACCAAGCAGAGTACTTTTACCAACGCCGGAACCTGCAAAAATTCCGACACGTTGCCCTTTTCCCACTGTTAACATACCATCAATCGCTTTGACACCAACAGCAAGCTTTTCATTAATAGGGGGACGAGTTAACGCATTCGGTGGATCCTGTTCTGTTCTAACAGTTGTCAGCCCTTTTGGAAGAATGCTATTGTCAATCGGATTCCCCATAGAATCAAGCACTTTCCCTACAAGATTCATCCCAACCTTGATTTCGAGTGGTTTTCCAAAGCTTTCAACAAGACAGCCGCTTGAAATATCACGTATGTTTGTATAAGGCATTAGGATGACGATTTCTTCCTTGAATCCGACAACTTCTGCTTTAATAATTGAAGTATCTTTACCAGAAGTGTTCAAATGAATATGGCAAACATCACCAATCGAGCTTTCAGGTCCTTGTGACTCAATCATTAAACCGACTACCCGGACAACGCGACCAAGTTTCTTGAAGGTCTTCACATTTGGAATGAATTCAATTAGTTCCTCCGCTTTTTTCATCATCAAACACCACTTTCTAGGATTTCGATGAGTTTTTCCCTTAGTTCGTTCAATTGTGCATCAATGCTTACAACAATCCGTCCGTGGTTTGTTTCAATATAGCAATCTGCAGATTCAAAATCCTCATTTGAAAAAATAAGAAAAGGCACATTGGGCGGAAATATAGATGCAAGTTCAGAACGATTCTCCGAAACAAGTTCAAAATAGTCAAGAGAAACGTATAATTTAATTTCTTTCATTTCCCGTGTCTCTTTCAAAGCTCTCTTAATAACCGATAAATACTTTTCCTTATCATCCTCAAGCGACTGCCCGATAATTCTTTCGGCGGACAGCATTGCTAAATCGAGAATGACACGTTCCTGGCTATCTAGGTATTGGCGCGCGTTATCATCTGATAACTCCGTCACTCGATTTGCGGTCTGAATAGAGGCAGCTATATCTGATATAGATTTGTTGTGCCCTTCCTCATATCCAACTTGGAAACCTACTTCATATGCTTGTTGCTGCAGCTCGGTTTTCTCGTTCTGCCATGCTTTTTGCATAGATGCTATATCTTCAGTGGCGGATTGTCTAAATTGTTCAATCGACGCTTTTTCAACCTCATTCGCTTTACTTGCTTCTCTTAACAAGCGGTCACGTTCAGCTAACACTTCATCTAATGATAGTTCTACTATCGTGCTGGCTTCCTGCGAAATAGTCAGACTGCGTATGGAAATTTCTTTCATCTTTCCATCTTCCAGTTTCGTATTGAACGATCGAAATACATTAGACAATGATGTCATCTCCTCCACCACGCGCGATAATGATTTCACCTGACTCCTCGAGCCTACGTATAATGCCAACAATACGTGATTGTGCTTCTTCCACATCTTTCAAACGGACAGGTCCCATGACTTCCATTTCTTCTTGGAATGATTCCGCCATCCGTTGTGACATATTCCTGAAGAGAATATCTTTCACTTCTTCACTTGAAACTTTCAATGATAGGATTAGATCTTCATTTTCACAATCACGTACGATACGCTGAATCGAACGGTTATCCAGTGTAACAATATCTTCAAAGACAAACATCCGTTTACGAATTTCTTCGGCTAGTTCCGGATCTTGAATTTCAAGTGCATCCAGAATCGTTTTCTCCGTCGTTCTGTCAACACCATTCAATACTTCAACAACGGCATCAATGCCACCTGTTTCCGTATAATCCTGCGTTACAGTTGAAGAGAGCTTACGTTCAAGTACTGCTTCGATTTCACTGATGACTTCTGGTGATGTGGAATCCATCGTCGCAATTCTCTTTGCTATATCTGCTTGCATTTCTTGCGGTAATGACGATAAAATCATTCCAGCTTGTTCTGCCTCCAAATAAGACAAAATGAGCGCGATTGTTTGTGGATGCTCGTTTTGGATGAAATTTAATATCTGTGAAGGATCGGCACGTCTGGCAAAATCAAAAGGTCGTACTTGCAAAGATGATGTTAGACGATTAATAATCGCTTGTGCATGTTCCTTGCCGAGCGCTTTTTCAAGTACTGTCTTCGCATAACCAATACCACCTTGTGAAATATAATCCTGTGCAAGAGCAATATTATGAAACTCTTCGATAATTTCTTCCTTCACCGATGATTCAACTTTTTTAACCCCTGAAATTTCTAGTGTCAGCCGTTCAATTTCATCTTCATTTAGATGCTTATAGATTGATGCTGAAACTTCTGGACCGAGGGAAATGAGTAGGAGTGCTGCTTTTTGCTTACCCGTCATCCCTTTGCCTTTTTTTACCACAATTTATCCCTCCGTCATTCCTCGGCTATCCATGTTCGCAATAGTTTGGCAAACTCTTCCGGTTTTTCTTTTGCCATCTTCTCCAGTTGTTTTCTACGGACAGTTCCTTCTGTTTCAAGCTCTGTGTTTATGTCATTTACATCAAATGATACAAGTTGTTCTTCGATAATTATTTCATCTTCCATTTCTTCGGCTCTTCTCCGTTTTTGGAAGAAGGCAAAGACTAGAATTGCGATGACAACAAGCAATGACACACCAATCACATATACCCACCAAGGGATTACAGATTTCGGCTCTGAGAAGTCCGTAATCTTGCCATTGAAGGGTTGGACAGAAACAACGATTTTGTCATTCAACTCTGCATCAGTTAAATCTCCAGACGCTTCTTTATCAATCGACGTTCTAATAATCGTTTCAAGAATCCGTTGGACATCTTCTTGCAAACCCGGTGGCATGGATGTTGCATCATCTGCTACTGGCGGTTCTACCATGACCTGAATTCCTATATCACGAATTTTATAAGGACTTTCAACAATTTCTTTACGAATTCGGTTCACTTCATTATTTACCGTTTCTTCTATCTTTTCATAATCTCCATTTGAAAATGTACCTTCCACAAATCCAGTACCGTTATCTGTTGGATCTTCTGCTTCAGGAGTGCCACCTGCAACTGGCCCATTCCCTGTAAATGACTCCGTGAGACGCTGGACGCTGAGCGCGATTCCTTCCATACTCTCTTCATCGACAGGTGTCACAAGATTCTCTTCCCTATTTTCAATTTGAAAATCAATATCCGTTGTTACGGAGACGACAATTTTATCCTGTCCCATCATTGTTCCGAGCATCATCTGCACTTGTCGTTGTAAATCACGTTCTATTGTCTTTTTGACCGACATTTGATCTGCAATACTTGGTCCGGATGGATTATCGGTAGTCTTCAAGTCGAAGTATTCGAAATACTGGTTTGTTATAACAATATCGTCCGTTGATAGATTTGGGAGACTCTTCGAGACGAGATTATATAACGCAGTGATCTGCGGTTCGCTAAACTGATGGCCAGCATCCGTATTAAGAACAATCGATGCACTAGCCTGTTGAGTGCTTTCATTCAAGAAAACACTTTCCGTTGGCAAGGTAATCATGACTTTAGCATCTTTAACGCCTGCTATTCCTTTAATCAGGTTAGCTAGTTCCGTTTGCATCGAAGCGAGTTTAATCATATTAAACTCATTGTCCGTTGTTCCAAATCCTGCATTTTCCGCGAAAAAGGAATAATCTATCATTCCTGAGTTTGGAAATCCTTCCGCGGCAAGCGACACCAGTAAATCATCTACACGCTCTTTTGGTACGAGTATTGAAGTTCCACCTGGTGCAATTTCACTTGGCACGCCTTGGCTATCCAACTGTTCCTTTATCCGTCCTATTTCAGATTGGGATACTTCAGAATACAGAGGTACAAATTCTGTCCTTGATAGGAAGAAAGTCAGTATAGCAGCGATTATAATAACTGCAGCAGCAGAACCGAAATAGGTTATTTTTTGTTTTTTTGTACGACTTAACCAGAACGTCTGAATATCAGCTCTGATTTTCGCCAATCTTTCATTCATTGTATTCCTCCGGTCAGCTTACGGAATTTGAACATCCAACTTAATTTGACTGAGTCACTTATTCATACAGGCATACGGATAATTTCCTGATATGCTTCCACTACTTTATTCCGCACTTCCATTGTTGCATTTAAGGCAATCGATGCTTTCTGCGATGCTATCATGACGTCATGAAGTTCAATATCTCCGCCACGCACAAGTTTTTCTGTCATCAAATCTGATTCATATTGTTTCGTATTTACTTCTTGGATTGCCTCTTTCAAGAAAGTCCCGAAGCTTTGTTGCGCCTCACTGGGTGTCGGCTTCATTTGTGTATCCATTTTTAAAAGTCCTGCTGACTGCACTGGATTGAAAACAGATTGTATCGCCATTCTTTTATCATCCTTCCTAAACTATCATTTACCGATTTCAAGTGCTTTCATGAGCATAGATTTATTTGCATTAATAACCGTTACATTTGCTTCATAAGAACGTGTCGCAGACATTAGGTCAATCATTTCACGTAACGGGTCAACATTTGGCATCGAAACATATCCGTCTTCATTCGCATCAGGGTGAGAAGGATCAAAAACAAGCTTAAATGGCGTTTCGGTATCTTCTTTAATAGTTGAAACCGTAACACCATATCCCGCTGATCCTTTTACCTGTTTTCCCATTGCCGCATTCAACATTGATGAAAACTGTCCTTCCCGGGGTTGAAACGAAACAGATTTACGGCGGTAGGGCTGCCATTCACCCTCAACCATTCTCCCGCGTGTTGTATCTACATTCGCCATATTCGAGGATATAACATCCATCCTAAGACGTTGAGCAGTTAATGCAGATGCAGAGGTGTTTAAACTATGAAATATAGTCATTGTTAACGACCTCCTTTAATGACGTTTTGTAACGTACTAAACTTTCCATTAATCCGATCGACGACTGCGTTGTAGTAAATTTGATTCGATGCTAAATTTGCTTGTTCTTTATCCATGTCTACACCGTTTCCATCTTGACGATAGCGGAGATTTGAGTAATTGAAAACACCAGGGTGAGTCGTAGGTGTATTAAAAGCGATATGCCTTTTATCCGTTCTGTAGGCTTCTAGAGAATTACCCCTCGCTTTATCGAAAACTTCTTTAAAACTGACGTCTTTCGCTTTGTAATTTGGAGTGTCAACATTTGCTATATTTTGCGAGATTACTTTCCCTTTTGTAGCAGAATACTCCAACCCCCGCTCCAATTGCGAAATCATCGTTCCAAATAAATTCAATCTTCTCACCTCTTAATCTATATATTCCCTAATAGTGTGATACTAAATCTATATAATTTGGATTATATTTTAGTATAAATATAGCTACTACTATTGTATCGGATTTTGTCGATTCTTGCCATCACTATATGTAGTTCATTTAACCCTATTTACAATATATAAATTTAATAATAGTTCAAATAATTTACTATGTATTCATTTCCTTATCTGAATTTCAATACTCACTTTCGGCACCCTGTTTGTGCAAATAAAAAAGCACTTCTCTTTTTCAAAAGAAGTGCTTGGAATTTAATTGTTAATTATGATTTTTGTTTTTCGAGTTCTTCTAGGAATTTATTGTTAAGAACTTTAATATAAGTTCCTTTCATACCAAGTGAACGAGATTCGATGACGCCGGCACTTTCAAGTTTACGCAAAGCATTTACGATAACCGAGCGAGTAATCCCCACGCGATCTGCAATTTTAGATGCCACTAGCAAACCTTCGTTACCGTCAAGCTCATGGAAGATGTGTTCGATAGCTTCGTGTTCACTGTAAGAAAGTGAACTGATAGCCATTTGAACGACTGCTTTACTGCGTGCTTCAATTTCGATTTTCTCAGATTTTTCACGTAAAATTTCCATACCTACGACAGTTGCTCCATACTCCGCAAGAATCAAGTCGTCATCTTGGAAGTCATCTTTAAGTCTTGCGAGGATAAGCGTACCAAGGCGTTCACCACCACCGACGATAGGAACAATTGTCGTCAAACCGTCTTTGAATAATTCTCGGTTTTCATTTGGGAATACTGAATGAGTATTGTGGACATCAAGGTTAGAAGATGTCTCTCTCACGTCAAACAAGCGATTCGTATATTCTTCAGGAAATTTGCGATCGATGAACATTTGTTTCATGCGTTCGTTGTCAATTTTATGATGAATTTCTAGACCTAGCAATTTCCCTTTTCTACTAACGATAAAAGCGTTACATTCGATTACAAAGCTGAGTTTTTCAGCCATTTCTTTAAAGTTTACCGGTTTTCCTGCTGATTCTTGTAGCATTGCGTTAATTTCGCGTGTTTTTGATAATAAATTCATTTTTATATTTCCTCCTCAAAGTAATTGCTGTCGTTTAAAGAATATTCTAAAGGTTTTCAATCATTAAATAAACTAATATGTTTCGTTATAGGATAAATTGTGACAAATCTTTGTTTTTTGCGATATCTTTCAACTTTTCGTCGACATATGCAGGTGTTATTTTTATTGTTGCAGGTCCAATATCAGATGCTTCAAACGATAATTCTTCAAGTAACTTCTCCAAAATCGTATGTAAGCGTCTAGCTCCGATATTTTCTGTCGAATCATTCACTTCAAATGCGATTTCAGCAAGCCTACTGATTGCTTCATCCGTAAAGTCTAAAACGACATCTTCTGTATTAAGTAGTTTTTCGTATTGTCGGATTAATGAAAAGTCTGGCTCTTTTAAAATACGGATAAAATCATCTTTAGTTAGTTTTTCAAGTTCAACCCGGATTGGAAATCGGCCTTGCAGCTCTGGAATGATATCAGAGGGCTTTGACATGTGGAAAGCTCCCGCAGCAATGAATAGGATAAAGTCCGTTTTTACAGTTCCGTACTTAGTAGTGACGGATGACCCTTCAACGATTGGTAAAATATCTCGTTGTACACCTTCTCGTGAAACATCAGCTGAAGAACTACCTCCACCCCGACTTGCGATTTTGTCCATCTCATCAATGAAGATGATCCCTGACTGCTCTGTCAATTCAATAGCACGCCGAGCGATTTCATCAGTATCAATGAGTTTGTCCGCCTCTTCCGCTTCGAGTGCAATACGAGCGTCTTTTACTTTCAAATTCCGCTTCACTGTCTTTTTCGGCATAAGTGAAGAAAGAGCATCTTGCATATTTGCACCCATTTGTTCCATACCCGAGCCTTGCAAGCTGTCAAACATGGATGGCTGCTGAGCAGAAATTTCAATCGTAACCATTTGCTCTTCAAGTTCACCCGCTTTAAGGCTCGCGGCGATATCAGAACGTTTACGCTTCACATCGGCCATTTCTGCATAATCCGGCTCTTCTAGTTCTGTTTTTTGCCCGAACAGCATTTCAAAAGGATTTTGTATATTACCCATTTTCTTTTTTTCAGGAACGAGAAGTTCAATGAGACGCTCTTCGGCAAGGATAGATGCATTCTCTTTCACAGCTTCGCGTTGTTCTTCCCGAACAATCCGCACACCTGCTTCAGTTAAATCTCTTATCATCGATTCAACATCACGTCCGACATAGCCAACTTCTGTAAACTTTGTAGCTTCAACTTTTAGGAACGGCGCGTTGACAAGTTTCGCAATGCGTCTAGCGATTTCAGTCTTCCCAACACCGGTCGGACCAATCATTAGTATGTTTTTTGGAATGATTTCATTTTTCTCTTCATCCAATAAAAGACTTCTTCTGTATCTGTTACGAATTGCAACAGCCACTGCCCTCTTCGCATTATCCTGCCCAATAATATATCTATCTAGATGCGCAGTTAGTTCTTTGGGTGTCAGCTCTACTTTATTTATCATTCAAGCACCTCCACAATAATATGGTCATTCGTAAAGACACATATTTCTGCAGCCGTCTCCAGCGCCGCTTGTGCAATTTCAGCAGCGTTCAGTGATTGACCGCTATATTTTTTCAATGCTCTTCCGGCAGCAAGTGCATAATGACCACCAGAACCGATTGCTAAAATTCCGTCATCCGGTTCAATCACTTCACCAGTACCCGACACTAGAAGTAATGTTTCGCTATCCATGACAAGCAACATCGCTTCAAGTTTACGAAGAATCCGGTCGCCCCGCCATTCTTTAGCAAGTTCTACTGAGGCCCGTTGAAGATTTCCATTGTACTCGGTTAGCTTTGCTTCGAATAATTCAAATAGTGTAAAAGCGTCTGCTACGGATCCCGCAAAACCTGCCAACACTTTACCGCCAAATATTCTACGTACTTTTTTTGCCGTATGCTTCATAACGACTGCATTTCCTACTGTTACTTGCCCATCACCCGACATGGCACTTACACCATTATGATTAATTGCAAAAATTGTAGTTGCATGGAATTCCATCAGATCATCCTCCTATGCTCGCGGATGCGTATTCATATATGTTTTCCTTAAGTGCTCTTTTGTTATGTGTGTATACACTTGCGTTGAAGATAAGTGACTGTGTCCCAGAAGTTCCTGAACAGTCCTCATGTCAGCCCCTCCTGCCAAGAGATGAGTTGCAAAAGAGTGGCGAATCATATGTGGATAAATCTTTGAGTGGAGTGATGCGCGTTCCATCATCATGCTCAAGATATGACGCACACCTCGGTCAGTCAAAGGATCTCCCCGCAAATTGACGAACAACATGTCATGTTCTTTTTGTTTCATCAAATCCAGTCTGCTTTTCTCACGATAAGCATCGAGTGCGGATTGCGCAAAACTACCAAACGGAACATATCGTTCTTTGCGACCTTTTCCCATGACCAGAACGATGCCAAGATGGTCATCTATATCCTGTATCTTGATGGAAGTTAACTCACTGACGCGTATGCCTGTTGCATAAAGCAATTCCAAGAGTGCATAGTCACGCAATGACTTCTTATCCTGCCCATCACAAGACGAAAATAACAGCTCCAGTTCTTCTTCATAAAAAAAAGCCGGAAGTCTATCTTCCTTCTTCGGATGGTGGAGTGAACGGAATGCAATATCATTAATCTCATATCTGGCATTTGCAAACTTGAAGAATGAACGGATTGAAGATACTTTTCTGGAAATCGATGCTCTCGATAAACCCTTGTCATAAAGTTCCGTCGCATAAAGCCTTGCTTCGGGATACGTGACATCATTTAAATCTGCTATCCCCTCAACTTCTAGAAAGGACAGAAAGGCATCTACATCTTTTTCATACTCTAATACTGTATAAAAAGAA
Organism: Sporosarcina sp. Y1011; assembly: GCF_057669885.1. Lineage (NCBI taxonomy): Bacteria > Bacillati > Bacillota > Bacilli > Caryophanales > Caryophanaceae > Sporosarcina > Sporosarcina sp. Y1011. The sequence continues at coordinate 154,915 of NZ_JBYHFP010000003.1, forward strand.
TAGTTTTTTTCCAGGCGTACATATGAAATGTATTCATCACGAATGATAGAAGGTTGTACAGTCATACATTTCACTCCTCGAATGAAAAAGTCCTAAATCCGATAAACTATTCCGAGTCATTTGAATAATAACACATATCACACAAAACACTATAGCAAATTGATGAATAGACGTAAAATAATGACTTCTTAAGGAATTCAAAAGTCATCCACGATTCACTATACAATAAATATCGTTAATTCGGCAACTATCTATCACCAAGATGTCTGACCTCTTGCGATTTGTTCTACTTTTAGACACAATTTGTTCATATCCGCAAAAAAAAGAAGCCCGGATCACATCCATGACTTCACTAATCTTAATAAATTAAAATCAACTTAGTGTGACTGTCTGAAATTCACTAATTGCATTCAGAGCGCGCTCTGCATGCTTTTCTGCTCTTTCAACTTTGGTTTTAACGCGTTTATCAAGTTCTGGGAAGAGACCAAAGTTAATGTTCATCGGTTGGAAATTATTCGGGTTAGCTTCCGTGACGTATCGCGCCATGCTACCCAGTGCTGTTTCGTGCGGGAAAGTGATAGGTTCATTTCCAAGTGCCAAATTGGCGGCATTCATACCTGCTATGAGTCCCGAACCTGCCGATTCGACGTAACCTTCTACACCAGTCATTTGGCCTGCGAAAAATAGATTACGATTCGCTTTCAATTGATAAGTCGCATCCAACACACGGGGTGAGTTAATGAAAGTGTTCCGATGCATAACACCATAACGAACGATTTCAACATTTTCCAAGCCAGGAATAAGATTGATAACTTCCTTTTGTGCGCCCCATTTCATATGTGTTTGAAAGCCCACGATGTTATATAATGTACCTGCCGCATCATCCTGACGAAGCTGGACAACTGCTTTTGCAAGCTCTCCAGTTTCCGGATGTTCAAGCCCTACTGGTTTAAGTGCACCGAATAAAAGTGTTTTGGCACCTCTTTGAGCGATTACTTCAACAGGCATACACCCTTCGAAATAAATCTCTTTTTCAAATTCCTTAAGTGGTACGATTTCCGCTGCGACAAGCGCATTATAAAATCGTTCAAACTCTTCCTCATTCATCGGACAATTTAAATAAGCGGCTTCACCTTTATCATATCTAGATTTCAAATATACTTTATCCATATCAATTGAATCTTTTTCAATGATAGGTGCTGCTGCGTCGTAGAAATACAGATAGTCTTCGCCTGTTAGTTTACGTATCTCTTCAGCGAGTGCAGGTGACGTCAAAGGACCCGTTGCAATGATAGTAATGCCTTCTGGTAGTTCAGTCACTTCTTCATTAATAACCTCGATGAGCGGATGATTTCGAATCGTTTCTGTTACTTTTCCTGCAAATTCATGACGGTCAACCGCCAATGCTCCCCCTGCAGGAACCGAGCAAGCATCCGCTGCTCTAATAATCAGTGAATCAAGCATTCTCATCTCTTCTTTAATAATACCTACTGCATTCGTCAGATTGTTTGCGCGCAGTGAGTTACTGCACACCAGTTCAGCAAATTTGTCTGTATGGTGCGCTGGCGTCTGTTTTACCGGACGCATTTCATATAAACGTACATTTACACCACGACTGGCGATTTGCCATGCAGCCTCACTCCCAGCGAGGCCTGCGCCTATCACATTTACGATGGGTGTCATACCTTCACCTTCTCTTCTAAGTTGTTATTGTTGAGTTCCAGGCGTCAGATGCTCGGCCATAAGCATACCGGAAAGTTCACCGGTACGTCGTCGTTCCGGCTGTGCAGCAAAGGGCGCTGCTTCGCCAGCCCGTCTTATGTCTACCGCATCTAAACGATGCCTTCCACTTTTCTTTATTGTCTAGTTCCAGGCGTCATATGCTCGGTCATAAGCTGGCTCGCCCAAGCGGCAAAGAACGCCGCTAGGACAATCCATCTTATGTCTACCGCATCTAAACGACGCCTTCCACTTTTCTTTATTATTGCGTATCTTCTTTGTAGTCACATTCTGTACATTGAATCTGAACGCCTTTTTTCGATTTCTTTTCAACTAACGTGTTTTCACATTTTGGACAAGGTCTTGAAACCGGCTTATCCCATGAAACATATTCACATTCGGGGTACTGATCGCATCCGTAAAATATACGCTTCGTTTTGCTTTTTCGTTCGACGACTTGTCCTTCTTTACAAGATGGGCAAGTGACGCCGATGGGTTTGATAATCGCTTTCGTATTACGGCATTCCGGAAAATTCGAACATGCCATGAATTTCCCATAACGGCCTAATTTGTATACCATAGCCGAACCGCATTTCTCACAATCTTCACCTGCAGGCTCGTCTTTGATTTCAATTTTTTCCATCTCAGCATCTGCAACTTGCACATGCTTTTCAAAATCCCCATAAAAATTATCAATTACTTCGACCCATTTTGTCTGGCCGTGTTCAACGTTATCAAGTTCTTTTTCCATTTGCGCTGTAAATTCAAGGTCAATAATATTTGGGAAGTATTGATTTACTGCCTGATGGACTATCCCGCCAAGCTCTGTCGGAATAAATCTCTTCGCATCCAGTGTCACATATCCGCGTTTTTGAATTGTGTCGAGTGTCGGTGCGTACGTGGACGGACGACCTATTCCCTGCTCCTCGAGCGTTTTAACCAATCTTGCTTCCGAATACCTCGGAGGCGGTTGAGTAAAGTGCTGTTTGGGGTCAATTTCACTAAACTTCACTTGTTCCCCTTCTTCGAGGGGCGGGAGGATACGGTCTTTCTCCTCTTCTTTATCGTCATTACCTTCAACATACACTTTCATAAATCCTTGGAATTTCACTTGTGATCCATTTGCCCTGAAGCGGACTTCACCGTTCACAAGGTCAACAGCGACTGTATCAAGTACCGCTGGAGCCATCTGACTAGCAACAAGTCGCTCCCAAATCAGTTTATAGAGACGCAGTTGATCGCGGGACAACACCGTTTTCATCGCAGCTGGTGGTCGCATGACTGACGTCGGGCGTATCGCCTCGTGTGCGTCCTGCGTTTTTGCAGTACTTTTTGCTGCTGGCTTAGATGTTGCAACAAACTCTTTTCCATACATTGTTTCGATGAATGATTTTGCTTCTTCTTTAGCACTATCGGCAATTCTAGTTGAGTCAGTTCTCATATAAGTTATAAGACCGACTTGTCCTTCTTTTCCGAGGTTGATACCTTCATATAGTTGCTGGGCAAGCATCATTGTCTTTTTCGCTCGGAAGTTCAGCTTTCTAGCCGCTTCCTGTTGCAAGGACGAAGTTGTGAACGGCAGTGCCGGATTTCGTTTACGTTCTTTTTTCACGACTTTCCCAATATCGAATTTATCTCCTTCTAATTGACTTAGAATGGCATCGACTTGTTTCTTGTCTGTCAGTTTCACTTTTTTCTTTGAATCGCCAAAAAACTCCGCTTCAAATGAAGTATCATCTTTTTCAAATTGAGCCGAAATACTCCAATACTCTTCAGGTACGAACGCATTGATTTCATTTTCTCTATCGATAATCATACGAAGCGCTACAGATTGAACGCGTCCTGCGGAAAGACCTTTTTTAACTTTCTTCCAAAGGATCGGACTTATGTTATAGCCTACCAGGCGGTCCAATATACGACGTGCCTGTTGAGCATCTACGCGATCCATATCGATGGGACGTGGATTTTTAAAGGATTCTTTAATCGCTTCTTTTGTTATTTCATTGAATACAACACGGCAATCTGATTCAATATCTACGCCGAGTTGGTTTGCTAAGTGCCAAGCAATTGCTTCCCCTTCTCTATCTGGGTCAGCTGCGAGAAAGATTTTTTTAGCTTTTTTAGCTTCTTTTTTCAATTCTTGAAGAATCGGGCCTTTGCCACGGATCGTAATGTACTTCGGTTCATAATTATTTTCGGTATCTACACCCATCTGGCTGCGCGGTAAATCGCGTAAGTGACCAAGTGATGCACGCACTTTATATTTCTTTCCGAGATAACGCTCGATCGTTTTCGCCTTTGCGGGTGACTCTACAATTACTAGGTAGTCTGCCATTAAGTGTCTGCCTCCTTAAAGAGGTTCCATATTTATTCCTCAAAAGAATATCTGTTGCAAAATGTATACCAGATTTCGAATTAATGCAAACTTTTTAGAGGAAAAGGTGTTTTTTCAATTCTTTAAAACTAGCGATTCGACGATTTGAAATCCATTCCAGACCGGTTTTGCGCCCTCATCTAGCAACTTATTCGGCCCTGCCGATAATGATGATGTGATAGGACCGGGAACGGCATAGATATCTTTCCCATGATCAAGCGCATGCTCGACTGTGCTCATCGTTCCACTTTTATCTGCGGATTCTGTTACTACAACTGCATCAGCTAAACCGCTTATGATTCGATTCCGCATCGGAAATGTCCAACGTTCAGGACTTACGTAAGGTGGATACTCTGTAACTAGGAGATGTTCAGCCGCTATTTTCTCCGCAAGCAATCGATTTTCTTTCGGATACAGGTGCAATAATCCATGGCCTAGTACAGCTATGGTTTTTCCACCAAATTCAATTGCAGCTTCATGAGCCATCGTATCAGCACCCATCGCAAGTCCGGATACAATAACAGCCTTATTTTCTACGAGTGGTGGCACAATCAATGACATTGCTCTTTTTGAATAAATTGTTGCTTTTCGAGATCCAATAATTGCAACATTAAGGGCGTTGGCAAATAGCGTTGGATCACCTTTAATATACAGTACTGCTGGGGGATCGATAAGTATTCGCAACTGGTCAGGGTAAAGGGGGTGTGAGAATGGAATGGCGGTGATTGCATGCCTTTGATATAACTTTTCGTAGGGGGTCGACATATTTTGAAGCAAATTACCTCTTAATTGGCTTGCTTTTGACGTAGTGATATTCAAAATTTGAGCAAATTCAATAGCCTTGTAAACATATAATCTATCGAGATTGGGGTCTATCTCGTAAAGGCTGTTTAATCTGTTCAAAGGTACCGGAAATACATAGTGAAGCCCTAGCAATCGCTTTTCAGCATCTGTCAGTTCCATTGAATTCCTCCCTTATTAAATAACAAAAAAAGATGCAGCGCATAAATCACGCTGCATCTTTAATATTAGTGTGTTTTACAACTTTCGTACAGACCTTTTTCTTTAATAACTTTAATTAACGTTTCACCGATCACAGAAGGAGTGTCCGCAACTTCAACCCCAGCAGCATTTAGCGCTTTGATTTTGTCTGCAGCTGTCCCTTTACCACCGGAAATAATGGCACCAGCATGGCCCATACGTTTTCCTTCAGGAGCTGTTTGACCACCGATAAAGCCAACAACAGGCTTCGTCATATTCGCTTTAATCCACTCGGCTGCTTCTTCTTCAGCAGTTCCGCCGATTTCACCGATCATAACAACCGCATATGTCTCAGGGTCTTCGTTGAATTCTTTTAGTACATCGATGAAGTTTGTTCCATTGATAGGGTCTCCGCCGATACCAACAGATGTTGACTGTCCGATTCCAGCATTCGTCAATTGAAGTACTGCTTCATACGTAAGTGTACCAGAACGTGAAACAACGCCTACATGACCTTTTGTATTAATGTAGCCAGGCATGATACCGATTTTACATTCGTCTGCCGTAATAACACCCGGACAGTTTGGACCGACAAGACGTGTTTTCTTGCCTTCCATGTAGCGCTTCACTTTTGCCATATCGAGTACTGGAATATGCTCTGTAATACAGATTGTCATATCTAGTTCAGCTTCTACTGCTTCCAAAATTGCATCTGCAGCAAATGGAGCTGGTACATAAATAACCGAAACGTTTGCGCCTGTCGCTTTTACAGCTTCTTCAACTGTATTGAAAACAGGAACTCCCGCTGCTTCTGTTCCGCCTTTACCAGGCGTTACTCCGCCAACAATTTTCGTTCCGTACTCAAGCATTTGTTCTGTATGAAAAAGTGCCGTAGCACCTGTAATTCCTTGTACGATAACCTTTGTATCTTTGTTAATAAAAATACTCATCGTTTGTCCCTGCCTTTCTTAACCTACTAGTTCTACAATCTTTTTAGCACCGTCTGCCATTGTATCAGCAGCGATGATGTTCAAACCTGATTCATTCAAAAGTGCTTTACCTAAGTCGACATTTGTACCTTCTAGACGAACGACAAGTGGTACTTGAAGACCAACTTCTTTTGACGCAACAATAACACCTTCAGCGATAACGTCACATTTCATGATACCACCGAAAATGTTGACGAAAATCCCTTTAACATTTTTATCAGAAAGGATGATTTTGAATGCTTCAGTAACTTTTTCAGCTGTCGCACTGCCACCAACGTCTAGGAAGTTAGCAGGTGATCCGCCGTAGTAGTTGATTGTATCCATTGTAGCCATCGCAAGGCCTGCGCCGTTAACCATGCAGCCAATACTACCATCTAGGGAAATATAGCTAAGGTCATACTTCGAAGCTTCGATTTCTTTTGGATCCTCTTCATCAAAGTCACGTAGTTCTTGAATGTCTTTGTGACGGTATAGCGCACTGTCGTCAAAGTTGAACTTCGCGTCAAGAGCAAGTACATCGTCACCAGCTGTTACAACTAGCGGGTTAATTTCAACGATGGATGCGTCTTTTTCTACGAATACTTGATAAAGTCCAAGCATAAATTTCGCAGCTTTGTTTACAAGGTGTGTAGGGATATTCATGTTATATGCCATGCGGCGTGCTTGGAATCCAGTTAAACCGATAACTGGGTCAATGACTTCTTTGAATATCTTTTCAGGTGTCGCTTCCGCAACCTCCTCGATATCCACTCCGCCTTCTTCAGAACCCATAAGTGTTACGCGATCTGTAGCACTATCAAGGACTAGTCCAAGATAATATTCTTTCTTAATGTCGGAACCTTCCTCGATAAGTAGACGTTTAATCTCTTTACCTTCAGGACCTGTTTGGTGAGTAACAAGTGTCTTACCAATCAATTCTTTTGCGTAAGCACGAACTTCATCAAGATTTTTTGCAATCTTAACTCCGCCTGCTTTCCCGCGGCCACCTGCGTGGATTTGCGCTTTTACTACGATAATGTCTGTACCTAGTTCCTTCGCAGCTTTTACCGCTTCCTCAGGAGAGAAAGCAACAAGGCCATTAGAAACAGCTACCCCGTATTCTCTTAGTAACTGTTTACCTTGATATTCATGGATATTCATCTTACATCCTCCATTCGAACTTCTAACTCTTTTAATTTACTGCCTCATCCATTGTAGTAAACTTGTCAAACATTGTCCATAGTTGTGTGTCGAATGTTTGATTTTGTCGAAACTTTCTCAAATCATTTACCAACTCCATGTTTACGGTCAATCTGATAAATATACGCAAAAACCTCAGATACCGCTTTATATAACTCTTCCGGAATGGATTCATTGACGTTCAACTGTCCTAGTATTTCGACTAAACTTGGATCCTCCTGTATTGGAATGTTATTGGCAAGTGCCCTTTCCAATATACTTTCAGCAATTTTACCCTTCCCTTTCGCAACCACTTTTGGTGCTCCCTCTGAGAATGGTTCATATGAAAGGGCAACAGCCTCTTTTCGTACATGCAATTCTTCAGTCATATGCGAAAGTCAACTCCTTGTCCATCAACTTTTGATGGACTTTTCTGTTTAGGTACAGTTTTTTCTTCTTCCGTAAACTTTTTAAAGAAGACTCCTGATAGTTTATAACCCGCTGACTCGAGTCCTTCCTTCAACTTTAGCTGAAGAGGTGGTCCAATTGTCTTGAGCGCATCATCCGCATTAAAAATAGTTACCGATACAATCCGATTTTGAACATGCATATCGATTACCGTCTTTTTTATTGATGCAAGATCAAGATAAAACAAGATCCTTGCAAATTCAGGGTCAATTTTCCCGTCCTCTTTCATGCGTCCGTTCCACTGTAATGTCGCCTCAATACGCTTACCAAAAAAATCGAGCGGTACTTGCATAACGAGCTGATGCTGGATTCCGTTTTCCCCGGATTGCAACAAAGGACCATTCATCCTCATTACGACAGTTTCTGCGGCCTCACGAAGAGCAACGGATGCAGAGGGATTATGCATAAGCGCAAGCAATTGTGGCTTCAAAGATTCAGCAAGACGTCCAAAGTCAGGTTCTTTTCCGAGCAACCTGGCTTCGTAGTTAAGTCCGAGTGAGCGCATCACTGTTTCCAAAGCGTCCTTCACGGCCTTCCCATCAATCAATGATGCAACATTAACTTCAGCTGTTTGTATCGCTTTTTGAATGTCTGGATTGACGGACTGTTCTGCCGCCCGTAAAAGTACAGATAGTTTTTCCGTTCCTTGCCGTCCCAGTAATGTTAGTAGTGCTTCTTTAGGGTCCTCTGCTGGAGTGCTAGATTGGAATGGATTAGCAATTGTATTTTCTGCATTTACACGTATAAACCCCTGACTGAATTCCTGAACGAATTTTGTCATTGACTCGACTGGTGGCTGTGCATTTACAGCACGGTCGATAATTGCCGAAAGTAAGTTTTTTTGCTGTAAATTCATTCCTGTATCGGATAAAATCAATGCTTTCAAACTAGCTAACGGAACCTGCTGATTTGGTTGTTTTGCCTCCTCAACTTGTTTAAGCAGTGTCACTACTTGCTGCACGATGGGTAACGGCAACGAGGTAGGTTGAGGTGTGGTGGCAGCCTGCCCAGCCATATTTGCAGTTGGAATACCCTGCGCTCCAACTTGGCCAACTCTTTCAGCTGATAGTAGTGAAATGAGGACTTGTGGTAAATTTGCAAGGGACGTCCGTTCTGGTAATATACCTGCACTTTTCATTAATTGCAGTGTAGCAAAACGGTTTTCAACAGGTGCGGCATGATCAAGTAGCGTCACAATGGATTGTCCTAGCAGAGAACCGCCTGTTGCCTGTGCAAAAGGCTTAGCCATCTTTTCAAGTGCTGTGAGTATGGCGTCTTTAACTTGAGGCGCTAATGCGTTATCTAGAACCAATGCATTTTTCAATGACTGCAATACGCTATGCAGGCCTTCTTTCGTCTCAACGCCTAAAAGTGATCTGAAGTTATTTTCTGTAAACGGTAATTTCAGTTCATGCATTTTCTGAATGGATGCCAGCGCCTCATTCCGGGCAGATGTCGGTACACCTTTCAGTAATTCTTCCGATTCCAGCAGATTCCCTCTGTTCATCGGAATTCTATTTTTCAAGACAAACGTTAATAGGGATTGCATTTCTTGCGTCTTTGGAACTTGCATTGCGTCCATGAGTGCACCAAGTTGACGAGCTTGCCCTTCTGTCGCTTGTAGGGGTCCTGATATAATTTTAAGTTGTAACTCAGGCTTTACCGAATTTACTTGAAAGTAATAGGAATCGCCCGCTTTCATTGGCACTTCAAGTTTTGCGAACAGCTTTTGTCCGCCTATTTGTACTTCTGCCATTTGTCCCGGGAAAAGTTGTTTTATTTGCCCATGAAACATCTGGCCTTCATTTAAGACGAATGGTCTATTCGATGCATCTCCTACCATCGCTTGTCCCGACATTGATACTCCGGCAGTTGGAAAACTCATTCGTTCTTCCTCCCGTCTTTTAACATTGATTTCACAGGTTCAAAACTGGCACGATGATGTTTGCTTGGACCATGTATTTGAAGCGCTAAAACATGTTCTGCTGTTCCATATCCGGCATTTTTATTAAATTTATAAATAGGAAATTCGTTATGTATTTCATCCATGATTGCATCTCTCGTCGTTTTTGCAATTATCGAAGCGGCCGCAATTGCCAAGCTCTTTGCATCGCCTTTTATAACAGACTCTGTCGGACAATTTACAGCGAGTGACATTGCATCCGCAATGACAAAATCAGGTTTGATTGACAACCCTTTTACAGCCCGTTCCATGGAGTCCCTTGTCGCAGCGTAAATATTTGTTTCATCGATGGTTTTAGCTGATTGAATATGTGCTGAATAGGAGATAGCGACACTTCGAATCTTTTCCGCAAGTCGTTCCCGTTCCGCCTTCGGAATGGCCTTTGAATCATCCAACCCGATGAGTTCAGGCGTTTCTCGAGGTAAAATGACCGCTGCAGTGACCACAGGACCCGCTAACGGTCCTCTTCCCGCTTCATCCACCCCTGCAACCATAGCACCCTCAAACGGCGCGTAAGACATGTCAAATGCTTTTTTCTCTGCATGCGCTTGCTCTATCACTTTTCTTTTTTCATAACGACGCTTCCAACGATTAAGTGCATTTTGCACACCCATTCTTGAATCCAGTTCCAGTTCTTCCATCCACAATTCCGGTTCTCCAACCGTTTTTAGCAGTTCTGTAATATCCTTTATGGTTTTCAACGTGATCACCTTTCATTCATAAGCGTTTTATCGATTCATTCCTTTTGTATTATATCGGTTGCTAGTGATGGTTATCCACAGGTCAAGTATATATCAATTACGCCTCGGCGTAATTGCGTCCAGATTTTGAATCGAGCTTGCTCGATTGACTCCTTTCAAAATCTGTGAAATCCGCCGGAGGCTTTATCTTTTTTCAGCAGGCGTTTGAACACCCACTGTACAGGAAAACAAAACCGCATTCATCTCCCTCCTATGGAGGTGAGAGTCTTCTGCTGAATAAAGATAAGTATTCCAAACAAAGAAAAAACCGATTGCCGCGGAAGTAAATTCCGTGCCGGCATCGGCTTAATCCATTTGCGGTTGAAGTGATGTAAAATCGAATGTCAGTTTTCCAAGGTATTCATTTCGGATATCGCGCACGATTAACTCCGCTACCTTATCAAGATCTATTTCTCCACCAGTTGTATAAACTTTACGAAGAGATCCGATCTGCTCAAAGACCGGAAGAATTTCTTCTCCTATCATTGTCAAACCATATCTAGCTGACAGCCGATCGGGGTAATTTGCTTCAAGAAAACGTAGGCCGTATACAGCCAAATCTTCCATATTGACGATTGTATCTTTAATAGCTCCTGTCAGCGCAAGTTTGTAGCCAACTTCTTTATCTTCGAATTTCGGCCAAAGAATACCGGGTGTATCCAGAAGTTCCAGTTCTTTTTCGTATTTAATCCATTGCTGCGCTTTCGTAACGCCTGGTGTATTGCCCGTTTTGGCAATGTTTTTCTTTGCAAGTCGATTGATAAGGGTCGACTTTCCGACATTCGGAATCCCAACAATCATCGCTCGCATGGCGCCTGGACGAATACCCCTAGAACGCAATCTTGCAAGTTTCGGTTCCAATATCTCTTTAGCAGCTTTAATAACAGTCTGAAGCCCTTTTCCTTCAAACGAATTGATGGCAACGGTACGTAATCCGCGCGTTTCGAAATAGTGAATCCAGCGTGCGGTCTCCTTTTCGTCTGCGAGGTCCATCTTATTCAAAATTAACAACCTCGGCTTTTGATGAATAACCTCGTCAATCATCGGATTTCTTGAAGAGAGCGGAAGCCTAGCGTCGATTAACTCAAAGACGATGTCGACCAGCTTCAATTTTTCAGTTACTTCGCGTCGTGCTTTTGCCATATGTCCGGGAAACCATTGAATTGTCATGCTGTAAGTTCCTCCTGTCAGTTGATAATTCCGAAATCTTTAACCGGCCAGAAGACAATTTTTGTACTACCGATAATTTCATCGATTGAAACAGCTCCAATATGTCTGGAGTCTTTACTTTTTCTTCTGTTGTCCCCCATGACAAATACATGGTCTGCAGGAACCGTTATACTGCCGACTGGCGTCTCTTCAAGCGTGAAATCTCCAGTCAATGGACTGTCCGGGACTTCCGCCTTGTATTGATCGAGATACGGCTCTTCAATAGGCTCTCCATTAATATATAAAATGTCGTCCTGATATTCCACTTCATCACCAGGAAGTCCGATTACTCTTTTTATATAATCTTTTTCTTCAGGCGCATGGAACACCACGATATCAAAACGCTTCGGTTCACCAATTGTGTATCCAATCTTATTTACAATCATCCGATCACCATTTTCGAGCGTCGGCATCATCGATACCCCATCAACAACAATCGGCGTAAAGAGGAACACCCTGATAATTGCTGCAAGTCCGAATGCGATTAAAAGCGCTTTCGCCCATTCCCACGTTTCATTCTTCTTCTTTTTCTCTTCATTCATCGGCTGAGCCTCCTGCGTATTTCTGTCCTTATTGTACAGTCTATTCAATTTTGAGGCAAAAAGAAAGGAGGCCGTTTGTTGGCCTCCTGGGTTTTCGCTTTTGTTTATCGAAGTTCTTTGATACGTGCAGCTTTTCCGCGCAGACTGCGAAGGTAATACAACTTCGCACGGCGTACTTTACCACGGCGTGTTACTTCAAGTATAGCAATTTTAGGTGTGTTTACAGGGAATGTACGTTCAACACCTACACCATTGGAGATTTTACGGACTGTGAAAGTTTCACTGATTCCGCCTCCACGACGTTTGATAACAATTCCTTCGAATAGCTGAATACGCTCACGCGTTCCCTCTACAATTTTCACGTGCAAACGAACTGTATCTCCTGCACGGAATGATGGATGATCAGTACGAAGCTGATCTTTAGTAATTTCTGAAATAATATGTTGCATAATTTAACCTCTCCCTATCCACAGAAGTTCTTGCACTTCTTGCCTTTGCAGCGGAACATCAGTAATTATGTACTTACATAGAAGCACATAGTAGATAATACCACAAAGGTCAAATCGATGCAAGGTCATCTGTCTACTTTTTCTCGATTAAGTTGGTTGAGGAACTTGCGCTGATTGTCTGTAAGTGGCGCGTCTTTGAGCAAATCTTTTCTCCGCTCAAACGTGCGAATAAGTGACTGCTGTTCACGCCATTTATCGATTTCTGCATGGTTTCCGGATAACAATACTGCCGGTACTTCCATGCCATTAAAATTAGAGGGTCTTGTATATTGAGGATGTTCAAGCAAACCTGTTGAAAACGAATCCAGCACAGGAGAATCCACATTGCCAAGGACATTCGGTAACAGGCGCACTACACTATCAATCACAGCCATTGCAGCAATCTCGCCGCCTGTCAGAACGAAGTCTCCGATGGATAACTCGTCCGTCACAAGATGCTGGCGTATCCGCTCATCATACCCCTCATAATGCCCGCATATGAACACAATATGCTCTTCAGCTGATAGTTCTTCCGCTTTCTTCTGTGTAAATCGTTCTCCCTGAGGACACATCAGAATAACACGGGGAGGCTTTTCAAGGCCTTCTGAAATCGCTTCGACTGCGGCAAAGAGCGGTTCCGGTTTAAGGACCATCCCCGCTCCTCCACCATATGGATAATCATCAACTTTATGGTGCTTGTTTGTAGAATAGTCCCGAAAATCGGTTACACCAAAGGTTACTGCATCATTTGACTGAGCCTTTTTCATGATTGAGGAATGGAGAACGCCTTCAAACATTTCCGGAAACAGTGAAAGGACATCTATTTTCATCATGAAAGAAGCCCTTCCATTGGATCAATGATGATTTTTTTATTGTCTATATCTATTTCTTTGACGATGTCTTCAATGTATGGAATATAGTGTGGCTTCCCTTTTTCAGGTATCACCGTCCATACATCATTCGCACCGGTTTCAAGAATCTCCGTCACTTTACCGATGTCAGTACCTTCAGTTGTGAACACTGAACAGCCGATAATTTCGTGATAGTAGAATTCGTTTTCATCTAAATCACCAAGCTCGTTTTCAGGTATTTTAAAAATACCGCTACGATACTTTTCGACATCATTAAGATTCGGATGATTTTCAAATGTTAACAGATCGAAGTTCTTATGTTGTCTGTGACTGGCAACAGTCAAATAGATAGGTGCTTTGCTGTCCGGCATGAACAAGGCCAGCTTGTTTCCGATCGTATAACGCTCCTCCGGAAAATGAGTACGCGAAACGACACGGACTTCTCCACGGATACCGTGTGTATTTACAATTGTACCAACATTAAACCATTGCATATATTGCACCATCCTTTATATAAGAAGAGAAAAGTGCCTGCTCAAACACGACAGGCATTAGACAGGTCAGGGGATAGAGTCCACGTTCGCGGAACCGTATCGCAACTAAGCGAGATACGTTTGCTTACATATGAACTGCGCTTTTGACACCTAGCCTAAAAAAACTTTGTGTCTACAAACTACTATTTCCTAACAATTTATAATTATTCAATTAATAACTTAGACAAAAAAGGAAGGAACCTGAGCTCCCTCCCTTTCTATATCAATCTATAATATCGATATAAACCTTTTTGCCGTGGTGACTGCCTGCTGCTGAATAAACAATGGTGCGTATCGCTTTCGCAACACGTCCCTGCTTTCCGATAACTTTTCCCATATCTTCGGGGTTGACGGATAGTTTATAAATGACACGGTTATCATGTTCATCCATCGCTACCCGGACATCTCCAGGATAATCGACTAACGGTTTGACGATTGTTTCAATCAGCTGCTTCATGTGCACCCCTCCTGATTATTTACCGTGTTTAGCGTTATGGTATTTTTCCATGATGCCTTTATCGGAAAACAGGTTACGGACTGTATCAGAAGGTTTAGCACCATTCTGTAACCATTGAAGAGCTAGCTCTTCGTTGATTAGTACTTCAGCCGGTTTTGTAAGCGGGTTGTAAGTACCAACTGTTTCGATTTGACGACCATCACGTGGTGAACGTGAATCTGCTACAACAATACGATAGAAAGGAGTTTTCTTTGCTCCCATACGTTTAAGACGAATTTTTACTGACATTTTTACTTGCACCTCCGAATAGTTTCACACAAGATAGTATATTATCAAGCTTTCTGTTGTTTGTAAAGTGTTTTTTCTTAACACCTTGAATTTTATTTGAAAAACGAATCTAATCCAGGCATTTTCATCTTCTTTTTACCTTTTTGTTGCATGCCGGACATTTGTTTCACCATTTTTTTCATGTCTTCGAATTGCTTTAATAGCCGATTGACGTCTTGAATGCTTGTTCCTGAACCTTTTGCAATTCGCTTGCGGCGATTTGCATTAATGATTTCAGGTGTATTGCGCTCATTTTTCGTCATCGATTGAATGACCGCTTCAACGCGTCCCATTTGACCTTCATCTACTTTGGCATTTTCTAGACCTTTGATTTTATTGGCGCCAGGCATCATTTTCAATAGTTCGTCGAGTGGCCCCATCTTCTTCACTTGCTGAAGTTGATCAAGGAAATCATCCAGTGTAAATGACTGTGTCCTGAACTTTTCTTCAAGTTCCTTCGACTTCTCTTCGTCAACGTTCTCCTGAGCCTTTTCAATGAGAGACATGACGTCTCCCATACCGAGAATTCGCGACGCCATACGCTCCGGATGAAATGGTTCAAGCGCATCCATTTTCTCGCCCATTCCGACAAACTTAATCGGTTTTTCTGTAACAGCACGAATTGAAAGCGCAGCTCCGCCTCTGGTATCCCCATCAAGTTTTGTCAAAATAACACCTGTAATACCTACCGTATCATCAAAACTTTTGGCAACATTGACAGCATCTTGACCCGTCATCGCATCGACAACTAAGAATACTTCGTCCGGAGTACTGAGTTCACGGATATCCTTAAGTTCCTGCATCAGAACTTCATCGACATGCAGCCTTCCTGCTGTATCGATGATAACGACATCATGGTGTTCTTTCTCCGCCTCTGCAAGCGCCTGGCGGACAATTTCAACAGGTGAAATGTCTGTTCCAAGTGCAAATACAGGCATCGTCAATTGTTTTCCGAGTGTTTCCAACTGCTGAATTGCAGCCGGTCTATAAACGTCTGCCGCAACAAGAAGTGGCTTTTTATTGTGACGCTTTCGAAGAACACTCGCCAATTTCCCAGTAGTGGTCGTTTTCCCAGCTCCTTGCAAACCAACCATCATAATAACTGTCGGTGATTTTCTCGCAAATTGGATTGGGTTCTGTTCGCCACCCATCAGATTCGTCAATTCATCTTTAACGATTTTGACAACTTGCTGACCGGGTGTAAGACTTTTCATAACGTCTTGTCCGACAGCACGTTCGCTGACGGTTTTCACAAACTCTTTGACCACTTTTAAGTTGACGTCAGCTTCAATTAGCGCAAAACGTACTTCACGCATCATTTCCTTAACGTCAGTTTCATCAATCTTTCCTTTGCCCTTAATCTTCTGTAGCGTCCCTTGCAGGCGCTGGGCTAATCCTTCAAATGCCATGCACAGAGCCTCCTACTCATTATCTTTTATTGCGATTAATAATTCCCTGATTGTTTCCGATTTTTCATCATTATCATCGGTTACGAGCTCTTCAAGAGAATCCACAATTTCTGCTCGCTTCTGGAATTTCGAAAATAAGTTCAACTTCATTTCGTAGTCTTCGAGCATTGCTTCAGTTCGGCGGACGTTGTCATAAACAGCTTGACGTGATACGCCGTATTCCCCCGCAATCTCACCAAGTGAAAGGTCTTCCAAATAATAAAGCTGCATATAAAGTCTCTGTTTATCAGTCAAAAGCGACTGATAAAAATCGAAGAGGAAGTTGATGCGTGTCGTTTTTGCAAGCGTCATAGGCTCTGCCTCCCCGCTTGTCTTCCTAAGCCATCATAATATGATGGCAGAGTACTGTCAAGCTATTTTACTTGTCTGTTGCAGTATCCTCTTGTTCAAGGCCGTCAGCAAAAAGACCATACACATACTTTTCCGGATCAAAGGGTTGTAAATCATCCACACCTTCGCCTAGACCGACAAATTTAACTGGGATATTCAATTTCTTTCGAATAGCAAGGACAATACCGCCTTTTGCAGTACCATCTAGCTTCGTCAAGACAATTCCAGTAACGTCTGTCGCTTCCTTGAATGTCTCGGCTTGTATTAATGCATTTTGCCCTGTAGTCGCATCCAGAGCCAACAGTACTTCGTGTGGAGCCCCTTCAACCTCTTTGCTAATGACGCGGTGTACTTTCTGAAGTTCATTCATCAAATTGACTTTGTTTTGAAGTCTACCAGCAGTATCACAGATAAGGACATCGACTTTACGATTTTTAGCAGCTCGGATAGCGTCGTACATGACTGCAGCTGGGTCAGATCCTTCTGATTGGCGAATCACTTCAACCCCAGCACGTTCTCCCCAGACAACTAGCTGATCGATTGCACCTGCACGGAAAGTGTCACCAGCAGCAAGCATGACAGTCTTTCCTTCCGCCATTAGACGTGCCGCCAACTTGCCGATTGTGGTCGTTTTTCCGACCCCATTGACACCTACTAATAACACAACAGTCAAGCCTTCTTCCTGTATATTCAAGCGATTGTCGAGTTCTTCGCCGGCTTGATAAATCTCAACGAGTTTTTCAGAAATAACCGATTGAATTCCCGCAGTATCTTTAATATTCTTACGTTTTACTTCCACTCTTAGTAAATCAATTAGTTCCATAACAGTTTCATATCCAACGTCAGCCTGTAATAGCAACTCTTCCAATTCTTCAAAGAACTCTTCATCAACCACCCGGAATCGGGCAACTAAGTCATTTACTTTAGATGTAAACTGATTACGCGTTTTAGATAATCCATCCTTAAACTTTTCTGTTACTGATTCGTTCGCACCTGTAATCTTTTCTTTAATTTTTTTTATAAAAGACAACTATAGCCTCTCCTTTACATTATCGCTTCTGCAGGCACATCGGAAAGTTTGACCGAAATGACTTTGGATACTCCTGATTCTTGCATTGTAATACCGTAAAGCACATCGGCACCTTCCATCGTTCCTTTCCGATGTGTAATTACGATGAATTGTGTCTTCTCAGAAAACTTCTTCAAGTATTTACTGTAGCGTAAGACATTCGCTTCGTCGAGTGCCGCTTCGACTTCATCGAGAATACAAAATGGCACTGGTCGTACTTCAATGATTGAAAATAACAATGCAATCGCTGTTAACGCTCGTTCGCCACCCGATAACAGACTTAGATTTTGCAACTTCTTCCCTGGCGGCCTGGCTACAATTTCCACACCTGTTTCCAGTAAATTATCAGGTTGAGTAAGATGTAAATCAGCGTCCCCGCCGCCAAACATTTCCTTGAACACATGTCTGAATCGGTTCTGTACTGCATTGAATGTCATTGAGAACCGCGTCGTCATTTCTGCATCCATTTCAGACATCGCTTCGTGAAGAGTCGTTTTCGCTTCAAGTAGATCATTGCGTTGTTCGTTTAAGAAGATATGACGTCCCGATACTTCTTCAAATTCTAAGATGGCTCCTGGATTAACGGTACCTAGTAAGGACAATTCTTGTTTTAAAGATTCAACGTTAGCCCTAGTTTGTAATTCATCAAAGTCGACTGCTAAATCCATGTTAGGATATAAACCATATTCATCTAACAAACGCTGAGTGACCGCGTCGTATTTCACTTCCACGCGGGATAACGAAACAGAAACTGAATTCAATGTGGAGATAACGTCTCCGGCTTTGGCTCGAAGTTTTCGGAGTAATATACTTTTTTCCTCGAGCAAATCAGCAAGTTTTGCACGTTTTTTTCTGCCTGCAAAAACTGCTTTTTCAATTGTGTTTTTTTCAGCAGTCGTTCTATTAATCTCCAACGCAATTTGTTCAGCGGTTAATTCACCACCACTGTCGCTTCCAGTGTAATACTGCATTTCATCTTGCAAGAGAGACAGTTTCTGTTCAGCCTGTTCGGATGCGAGCACCGTTTCTTGTATAGATGTTAGCTGATACGTCTTCTGTTCACGTAAAACCGCTACTTGCTCCCGAAGTGAGTTATAACGGACTGTCAAGGTCGCTTCTTCATTTCTACGGTCAGAAGCAAGTCGTTCAAGCGTTTGCACCTGCATTTGAATTGAAGTTAACTCTTTTTTCACGTGTGTATGTTTTTTTTCTAATTCTGCTTTCTTTTCCAACAGTGCCGAACCCGTACTTTCTGCACCCTGTCTCCCCATGTCGGTCATAGTAAATTCTGCTTCAGCAGAATGGATTGCAATACCGGTCTCTCGAATACTCGATTCCATAGCCACAATTTCAGCTTGTAGACTAGCAGTTTTCTTACGATAATCATCCACTTCGTGCAGTTTCCTCGCAACTTCCATTTTCGTGTCGCCGATTTTCTTTGTAGCGGATCCGATTGATTCGGCCATCTGATTTAGTTGTTTCTGCAAGGTTTCAAGTTCCGCTTTTCTTGTAAAAACGGAAGCCTGCCCCTTGGCACCACCACCAGTAAGCGAACCTCCTGCATTTACGATATCTCCGTCGAGCGTCACTACACGGAAGCGATAGCCTAGTGCTTTCGCAATAGCTGAAGCCCCCGCAAGCGTTTTCGCAACAATTGTATTACCAAGCAAGTTTTCCTTGATGATTAAGTACTTAGCATCACTTTGCACGAGTCGATCTGCAGTCCCTATGTATTCTGGATGCTGTTCAACTGAGGCCAGTGCAGCTGATTGGAGCTTCCTGGATTTCATCACGTCTTTTGGAAGAAAAGTCGCCCTTCCCGCATTCTTCGCTTTTAAATAAGCAATTGCCTTTCTTGCCTCGGATTCAGTCGATGTCACAATATGTTGCATTGCGCCACCAAGCGCGGTTTCCACTGCTTTAATATACTCTTTTTCTACAGATATTATTTCTGCGACTGCACCGTCTATCCCTGTCAATTTACCGGATTTTTTCGCAACAAGGATTTCTTTTACGCCCGAATAAAATCCAGAAAAGTCCGCTTCCATACTTTCAAGTGCACGCACCCTGCCATGCATCTCGTGCTGTCTGTTAAGTGCATTTTGCATCAGTTCCTGCTGTGAACTTAGTTCCCCTTCGGTCTTCCGCAAAGCTTTTGTCATTGCGTGAAGAGCCGTATTCACTTTGTCCATTTTCTGTTTTAACATGGACAACTTGTCCGATTTTACAGACCTTTCTTCGGTAAGGTTTTTAATACGTTCTTTCAGCACTGATGTCTGTTGGATAATCTTTTCAGAAGATGTTTTTTCACCTACGAGACGTTCCTCCGCATGCTTCAAATCGTTGCGAATGGTGGCTTCCTCGTTTAACCTATCGATATAAGCTGATTTCAACTCATCGATTTCTTTTTCAGTCTCTTTGACTGAACGTTTGAGAATTTGGGAAATCCCATCCATCTCAACATTTGTTTTTGCGTATTCTATTTCTGTGTGTTTCAGTTTTTCACGGGCTGTTTTAAGTTTTACTGAAAGGGCTATCACTTCTTTTTCCGTAGCAGCCAATTCAAATCGGGTTCTTTCAATCTGCTGGTCTGCATTGCGGCGTTTTTCAAGTGATAACAGCCGTCTACCTTCCCATTTCTCTGACTCTGCACTCGTTACTACAAGTTTTTTTTGTAAAGTATCTAATTGGTCATCCATGACCCCAAGTTCTATTTTCGCTAATTCAGATGCTTTTTCAGTTTTTTCAGAGTCTGCTTCTAGCAACTCTTTCTTTTTCTGAATGCGCACAGCTTCTTCTGTTTTTTCACGAATAGCACTGTAAAGATTTCCCGCATCGAAAGTCAATAAAGATACGTCGGCTTCACGCATCTCTTCTGATAGGACTTTATGTCTTTTTGCCGCTTCTGCATTTATCCGTAGAGGCTCCATTCTGGAATCGAGTTCTTTCAAAATGTCAAGAACCCTGTCCAGATTATCTTCTGTTTCAAATAGTTTTTGTTCTGCCTTCTTTTTCCTCGTCCTATATTTCAGAACGCCAGCGGCTTCATCAAAAATACTTCGCCTGTCTTCAGGTCGGCTATTTAGAATTTCATCTACACGACCTTGTGAAATAATTGAGAACGCTTCTTTTCCAAGTCCAGAATCCATAAATACATCATTGATATCCTTTAGCCGGCATTGCTGTCCGTTTAATAGATATGCGCTGTCTCCTGAACGAAAAACACGTCTGCTGACACTGATTTCCGTATAATCAAGTGGAAAGAGGCCTTTACTATTATCTAGTATGAGTGTCACCTCTGCAAAGTTAAGTGATTTTCTTGAATCACTCCCTGCAAAGATGACATCCTCCATCTTCGATCCCCGTAGAGATTTCGCAGATTGTTCGCCAAGGACCCAGCGAATGGCATCCGTAATATTACTTTTTCCACTTCCATTTGGACCAACTACCGCTGTAACTCCTGGGACAAAGTCGATTGCAATCCGTTCCGCAAACGATTTAAATCCTATAATTTCAAGTCTTTTCAGAAACACGATTAAATCTCTCCTTCAGCCTGCCGACTCTTCAAATCTTGAATTGCCTGACGGGCTGCTTCCTGCTCGGCCTCTTTTTTTGATTTGCCAAGGCCTGTCCCAAGTTGCAAATCGCCTAATTTGACGACAGTCACAAAGTTTTTTGCATGTGCCGGGCCTTTTTCTTCAATGATTTCATACTGAAGTTGACCGCTATTCGTTTGCTGTACAATTTCCTGCAAACGGCTCTTATAATCCATCACATGCGAAAAAGCACCGATACTGATTTTTGGGAAAACGACTTTTTCAAGGAAAGGTATAACTGCTTCCATTCCTTGATCTATATACAATGCTCCAATATATGCCTCAAACACGTCAGCGAGTAGTGCAGGGCGCATTCTACCCCCTGTCTGCTCCTCGCCTTTTCCAAGGAGGATGTAACGTCCAAACCCAAGTTCATTTGAAAACTTCACAAGTGAAGGTTCACAAACAATAGCTGCTCTCAGTTTCGTAAGTTCTCCTTCGCTCATATTAGGCTCAGTCGAATAAAGGAATCGGGAAACACCCAATTCAAGCACTGCATCTCCCAAAAACTCAAGTCTTTCGTTATCCGTGAAGTTTTTTCTCCGATGCTCATTCACATAAGATGAATGTGTAAATGCGTTGTAAAGTAATAGATTATTCTTAAAGTAGATGTTTAATTCTTTTTGCAATTCATCAAACTTGATTCGAACTGCAGCCGGTAGGGATGCATTTGTATTTTTGCCTCTGTAATTGTTTGTATTAGTCATTATCGATTCTACCTTTCAGTGCATAGTGCATATAATTTTACCCTTTTCAAGGCTACAGTGCAAAAAAAATATGGGAAAACCGAAAAGAGACGCTTGCCATCCTCTTTTATAGAGAGGACGGAAGTGTCTCAACCGGAATGTACATTAGTTAACTTTCTTTTCGATATGCGAAACTGCGTCACCGACAGTTGCAATCTTTTCAGCTTCATCATCCGAAATTTCCATTTCGAATTCATCTTCTAATTCCATTACTAGTTCTACGACGTCCAATGAATCTGCGCCGAGATCATCACGGAAAGAAGCTTCCATTTTAATTTCACTTTCATCGACGCCAAGGCGGTCGACAATCACTTTTGTTACACGTTCAAGTACTGTTGACAAATTTGTCACCTCCTCTCAAGAAATGTGGAAGGCGTCGTTTAGATGCGGCAGACGTAAGATGGATTGTCCGAACGGCGTACTTTGCCGCACGGACGAGCCAGCTTATGACCGAGCATCTGACGCCTGGAACTGGACAATCAAGAAAAGTGGAAGCGCCTGGTCAGAGGCGACAGGCATAAGACGGATATAGGAAGGTAGTCTAACTGCGCGACGTCGTGTCGCAACGACTGCATGACCTGCATCCTGCAGGCCCGAGCAGCGTTCTTTGCTCGGGAAGGATGCAATTCAATCCTTCCTAGCTTGACCGATTTATATCCCGAGCCTCTAGGCGCTGGAACTCGCCAACAAAGAAATTTGTGGCTGGATGTTCGATTTACCTTTATTACATTACCATACCGCCATCGACATGAATCGTCTGGCCGGTAATATAAGCAGCATCTTCCGATAATAGGAAGAGAACAGTGCGTGCTACATCTTCCGGTTTGCCAAGCTTAGCAAGAGGGATAACCGATATCATTTGGTTTTTCACTTCTTCGCTTAGTGCATCTGTCATGTCGGTTGTAATGAAACCCGGTGCGACAGCATTGACATTGATATTGCGCGAAGCGAGTTCCTTAGCAGCAGTCTTTGTAAAACCAATGACACCAGCTTTTGCAGCGACATAGTTTGCTTGTCCGGGATTTCCAGAAACGCCTACAATCGATGCAACATTGACGATTCTTCCCTCGCGTTGCCTCATCATCTGACGCGTGACACCTTTCGTACAAAGGAAGACACCTTTTAAGTTAATGTTGATAACTTCATCCCACTCGTCTTCCTTCATGCGCATGAGCAAATTGTCTCTAGTTATTCCTGCATTATTAACCAGGATATCAATTCGACCAAAAGTATCTACTGTTTTATCAACCATATTTTTAACACTGTCCGCATCAGAGACATCCGCTTGGACAGCAAATGCTTCTCCTCCGAAATCAGTGATCAATTTAACAACTTCATCTGCCTTGTCTTTACTGCCGCTGTAGTTTACAACAACACGAGCACCTTCTTTGCCTAGAAGCAATGCAATTTCACGACCAATACCACGTGACGCCCCTGTGACAATTGCCGATTTACCTTCAAATCTCCCCATTACGACCACCCTTTCGAAGCTTCAATTACAGATTGTAACGTTTCTTCATCATAGACTGGTAATACCGTGGCGCTCCGATCGATTTTTCTCACGAGTCCACTCAACACCTTACCCGGACCACACTCTATAAAGTGTGTAACACCAAGGTCTAGCATTGTACGTACAGAATCTTCCCAAAGGACCGGCGAATACAGTTGTTTGACAAGTAGGTCTTTTATCTCATCCTGTTTGTTAACAACAGAAGCGTTGACATTCGCAATGACTGGAATGGTCGCATCTTGCATCTCAACACCATCAAGCGTTGCACGCAATTTTTCCGCCGCAGGTTTCATGAGTGATGAATGAAATGGGCCACTCACATCCAGTGGAATTGCTCTTTTTGCTCCCGCTTCCTTCAATTGTACACATGCTTTCTCGACGCCAGTTTTCGTTCCTGAAATAACAATTTGGCCTGGGCAATTCAAGTTAGCCGGCTGAACGGCAAATCCATCTGCTGTAATGGCATCTGTGACTTCCTTCAATTTCTG
Organism: Sporosarcina sp. Y1011; assembly: GCF_057669885.1. NCBI lineage: Bacteria > Bacillati > Bacillota > Bacilli > Caryophanales > Caryophanaceae > Sporosarcina > Sporosarcina sp. Y1011. Next base: position 178,922 of record NZ_JBYHFP010000003.1, read on the forward strand.
ACCATCAAGACCGAGAATTGCCGCCATAGCACCTTCACCTGCCGGAACGGCTTCATTCATATATAATCCGCGCTTATGCACAATTGACACGCCATCTTCAAAAGACATTACGCCTGAAGCCACAAGTGCTGTGTACTCCCCAAGGCTGTGACCCGCCGTATAGTCCGGCAAAACACCTTCTTCGACTAGACGCGCCGCAATCATAGAGCCAACCGTTAGAAGTGCCGGCTGCGCATTGTAAGTCAACGTTAGTTCATCTTGAGGTCCTTCTAGAATAAACTTACTTAGTTGAAAATCAAGCACACGGTCTGCATTATCTAGAAATAGTTTGCTTTCTTCAGCGGTTTCCACGAGTTCTTTTCCCATACCAACCGATTGTGAACCTTGTCCAGGAAAAATGAATGCTACTTTCGTCATTGCTTTTCCACCTCTCCAATCGTTTTACGTATTGTTCCGCAAACGTCATACTGCACCATCGTCCTCGCTTGGCGAATTGCATTTAATATGGCGTTCGCATTAGACGAACCATGTGCTTTTATGACGGGAGAATTCAAGCCAAAAAGGCCTGCTCCACCGTATTCGGTATAATCCATTTTACTTTTCAATCCGCGTAAATCATCTTTTACTAGTCCAGCAGATAGTTTTGATTTCAAAGAGGCGTTAAAAACGCCTTTCAACATGGAGAAGAATGCGGATGCAGTCCCTTCTATTGTCTTAAGAACCATATTACCTGTGAAACCATCTGTAATAACAACGTCTGCCACGCCCGTTAATAAATCGCGAGACTCGACGTTTCCGATGAAGTTGATTGGCGCTTTCGAAAGCAAGTCAAAAGCCGCCTTCGTCAATTCATTCCCTTTTCCTTCTTCCGTTCCGATATTTAATAATCCAACACGTGGATTTTCGAGACCACGTACCTTTTCAGCGTATATGCTTCCCATCACTGCATATTGTTCTAGATGAGATGGTTTCGCGTCCGCATTTGCGCCAAGGTCCAGCATGACGAATCCTTTTCCATCAATAGTAGGTAGTGTCGGCGCTAAAGCAGGTCGCTCAATACCATCAATCCTGCCTACGATGAATAATCCTGCCGCCATTAAGGCACCTGTATTTCCTGCTGAAACGCAAGCTGAAGCTTCGCCGTCTTTGACAGCTTGAGCCATCCTCACCATTGATGCATCTTTTTTCCGGCGAATGGCACGAACCGGCTCATCGTCTGCTTCCACTTTTTCTGTACAGTGAATGACTTTTAGACGGGCGTGTTCCTTCAGGAAAGGCGCCATCGCCTGTTCATCACCATAAATATGTATGTTTATATCATCAAATTCAGTTAGACTTTCGAGTGCCCCGGCAATAATTTCGCCTGGCGCATGATCTCCACCCATTCCATCTACAGCTATGATCATTTTAATTCCCCCTGCTTCCTATCAGTCGTCCGGTACATGTGAAATTCGCCAGTGAATACCGTTTCGTCATTGACCGTCGATGCAACCACGACTAATGTCCGCTTCTCTCCAAGACTTTCTTTTTTCACTTCTGCACGTGCAACTACTCTATCACCGGCTCTTACCGGCTTCAGAAAGTCAATGGTCGACTTCACAGTCAAAGCAAGATCATCATTCATAACAGCAACAGCAAGTGAGTTTGCTTGAGCGAAGAGGTGATGCCCTCGCGCAATACCGTTGCGCTGAAAGACATGATCTTCAGTCACATCGAATATCGACAATGCCCTCTTATCGAGCTCCATATCAATGATATCTCCAAATACTTCATCGGAATGAAGAGACTTCACTTCCTCTTTCATCGTTCGAGACGCCACAGTTTTCAAACGCTCCCGTAGCTCTGGAATTCCGTTCTCAAGCCTGTCCAACCGGATTGTTTGGACGCTAACAGTAAAATGTTCTGACAGTTCTTCATCTGTCAGAAACGGATTTTCATCAAGCAACCTTCCAAGCAGTCGCTGCCTTTCCCTTTTAGGCACTCTCAATCGTTTCACCTTCCGGATTAGCACTTGGTACTAATAGCAGTATATAAAAATAAAAAAAAGAAAGCAAGTATAGAAATGCGAAAGTGGCCGTTTAGATGCGGCAGGCATAAGACGGATTGGCGAAGCGGCGCGTACTTTGCCGCGCAGCCGAGCCGACTTATGACCCGAGCATCTGGCCGCTGTAGCTAGACAGCATTGAAATGCGAAAGTGGCCGTTTAGATGCGACAGGTAGGAGGGATGTAGTTCAATCCCTCCCTGCTGGAGGTCTTGAAGAGAATGGCGCTCGTTGCCTTTTATCCTGCAGCCTGAAGCGACTCGAAGGGCTGACGCCTGAAGCTGGACACCATTGAAATGCGGAGACGACCGTTTAGATGCGACAAGTAAGAGGGATGTAGTTCAATCCCTCCATGCTGGAGTTAGACCTCAATCAATTCTATCGCCACTGAGAGCACCCGACTGTTCCAAGTCTAATCGGAGGGAGCTGTATTCGGGGTTTTCCCAGAAATGACGTGACTCCAAAAGTCTCTCGGCATCTTTTCTTGCCGTTTCAAGCGCCCTGTAATCATGTACAGGATCAGCCACCTTGAACTCGGGTATACCACTTTGCTTTTTCCCGAAAAAATCGCCCGCACCTCTTAGTTCAAGATCTTTTTCCGCTAAGACAAATCCATCATTCGTTTCCGTCATCGTCTGCATCCGTTCTTTTCCTTCTTCCGACTTCGGATCAGCTAGCAGAACACAATAAGATTGTTCAGCCCCGCGCCCTACTCTTCCCCTCAACTGATGCAGCTGAGCAAGTCCGAACCGCGTCGCGTCGTAAATGAGCATGAAAGTAGCATTCGGCACGTTGACACCTACCTCAACTACAGTTGTAGAGACAAGTACATTGATTTTGCCATCACTGAAATCTCTCATAATGGCATCTTTATCATCAGAATGGAGGCGACCGTGCATGAGACCGACTGTGTATTTACCGCTGAAATATGTAGATAATTGACTATGGACATCCACTGCATTCTGAACATCCAACTTATCGGATTCTTCGATAAGCGGACAAATGACATAGGCCTGATATCCGGCATTCAGCTCTTTTTCCATTTTCCGTAAAACAGGTTGCAAGGAGTCTTCTTTTAGCCAATGTGTTTCAATTTCTTTCCTGCCTGCTGGTAATTCATCTAAAATTGAGACATCCATTTCACCAAATGCAGTTATGGCAAGTGTCCGCGGAATTGGGGTTGCCGTCATGAACAAAACATCTGGATTCAGTCCCTTATCCCGTAAAACACGCCGCTGTTCAACACCAAAACGATGCTGTTCATCCGTAATGACCAAGCCTGGATTTTTAAAAACTACATCAGGTTGAATCAGTGCATGCGTACCGATTAGTAGATTCACTTCACCCGACTCGAGTTTTTCAAGCAAATTTTTACGCGCTTTCGCTTTCGTTGAACCTGCAAGGAATGCCACAATGACTCCGTGTGGTTCAAGCCATCCAGCTAGCGTCGTGGCATGTTGCTCTGCCAGGATTTCTGTCGGAGCCATTAGTGCGCCTTGAAACCCGGCGGTAATGGCAGCATACAAAGCGATTGCCGCTACAACTGTCTTTCCGGAACCGACATCTCCTTGAAGTAGACGGTTCATCCGAGTTGGGCTTTTCAGTTCTATGCATAACTCATTGACAACTCTCTTTTGGGCTCCTGTCAATTCAAAAGGTAACGCCGCAATAAAGGTCTTAACTTTCTTTAAATCGTAATTGATGATTTGACCCTTCTCTGCTTCTTTCCGAGCTTTTTTCATGCCTAGCATTTTCAGCTGGAACATCAGTAATTCCTCGTAAACGAAACGTCTTCTTGCATGTTTTACCTCTGCAGTGCTTTTTGGGAAATGAATCATCTCAAGAGCCTTCTCGATTCCTGGTAAGCGATAAAGTTCACGAATATCAGCGGGTAGTGTTTCCGTATGAAAGCCTGAAGCTGCATCCATTGCACTACGCATGATACGTCGAAACGTCTTCTGATGCATAACACCTTTTAAGCTATATACAGGCTCAAAGTCAGCTTGTTCCGTTTTGGGACCATCTTTGAAATTACTCACATTAATCATTTGTCTGCCACGATCCCATTTCCCGGTAACCGTAACAATCATTCCAGGTGCCAAACGATCTTTTAAATAGTGCTGATTAAAAAAAACCGCCTTCACAAGATGCCTTCCGGCAAGAAGGCGGACTTGTAGACGGGATCTATTTTTACCTAAAAAAAGTACAGAAGGTTCACTTTCGACTCGACCTTCAATAGTAACCCGCTCATTATGCGGAGTTTCGGTCAAATCTTTCAACTGGAAGTCTTCATGGCGATACGGGAATGTCATGAAAAGGTCTTGGAGCGTGGAAATCCCAAGCGCTTCAAGCTGTTCACGGGCTGCTTTCCCCACCCCTTTTATCGTCGTGACAGAATTATGATTTGACAGTGTCACGATCGGCCTGTTCATTACCAAAAATTTTCGCTTCCAGTGCTTTTCCAGTCGGCGTAGCGGCCAGTCCACCTTTTCCTGTTTCTCGAAGTGCTGAAGGCATCGATTTACCTATTTTGTGCATCGCTTCAATCACTTCATCAGTCGGAATACGGCTTACCACACCCGCTAGTGCCATATCCGCGCCAACAAGTGCTTTAGCTGCACCCATTGCATTACGTTTCACACATGGTACTTCAACAAGTCCAGCAACTGGATCACAAACTAAACCTAGCATGTTTTTCATGACGATTGAAAATGCCTCTGCACTTTGTTGAGGAGTTCCGCCCGCCATTTCGACGATTGCAGCTGCTGCCATTGAACCAGCAGAACCCGTTTCAGCTTGACAACCACCTGCAGCACCCGATATCGATGCATTATTTGCGACGACAAATCCGAAAGCACCCGACGTAAATAGATAATTAATCATTTGTTCCCGTGTAGGGTTCAACTTGTTTTTCACCGCGAACAATGTTCCTGGAACGATTCCTGCTGCGCCTGCAGTAGGTGTCGCACAGATTGTACCCATAGCTGCGTTCACTTCATTTGTAGCTACCGCTTTACTAACAGCATCCATTACGAGGTCTCCGGTTAGTGATTTCCCAGTCGCCATGTATTTTTGAATAAGGACCGCATCGCCGCCAGTCAGCCCAGAAGCCGAATGAACACCTTCCAGACCTCTTTCTACAGCTTTTTCCATCACAGTCAGGTTGTTATCCATCTGGGCGATGATTTCTTCTCTAGAGCGCTTTGTCATTAGTACTTCCTGCTCAATCATAATTTCTGAAATAGGCTTATTTTGTGACTCGGCAAGTGCAACGAGCTCTTTGACATTACTGAATAAAATATCCATCTATGTGTTCCTCCTCGTTTACTGTTATTAGTTTGCCAACGTTGATACTTGCGTTACGTTGGGTAGTAATTCCAATTCATTAATCAGTTCAGCATTTATCATTTGGTCGACTTCAATAACCATAAGTGCCATTTCACCTTTTTCTTTCCTGTCCACTTCCATATGTGCAATATTAATATTCAAATTAGCAATTGCATTGGAAACGCTCGCAATAACACCTGATCGGTCATTATGAACGATTAGTAGCGCTGGATAATGACCAGATAATCTAAGTGGGAAACCGTTAAGCTCAACGACTTCCATGGTGCCGCCTCCTATGGATATCCCAGTCAGTTCCATCGTACCTTCACTATCCCCAATAATTAAACGGGCTGTGTTCGGGTGTACTGCCTCTTCCTCTTCTGGAATAAATTCATATGTCAATCCCAGTTTTTCTGCATCAGCAAATGCTGATTTTATACGTTCATCGAAAGTATCATAATCTAATAATCCACCAATAATCGCTATATCAGTCCCGTGCCCTTTATACGTTTCTGCAAACGATCCGTATAAGTGGACTTTAGCCCATTGCGGTTGTCTGCCAAAAAGAGTTCTTGCAACCCGACCGATTCTTGCAGCACCTGCAGTATGTGAAGATGATGGTCCAATCATTACTGGTCCTATAATATCAAAAACTGATCTAAATTTCATAAATGAAACCTCCTTATAGTCAAGAACATACTATTATTCATTTTACACGATAAATCTTTAAAAGACAAAAAATGTTGTTCGCATTACATCCACAAAAAAAGCAGTGCGGCACTTGCAGGCGCACTGCTTTTTACTTGGTTATTCAACAGAGATGATATATGGATATAAAGCCTGTTTCCCATTGAAAAGTTCAACTTCTGTATGGCCAAAGTTATCCTCTGCAAAACTTGCTATAGCAGTTGCTTCTTCCTTACTGACATCTTCACCATAAATAATTGTAACGATTTCATCGTCTTCATCGATAAGCGTTTTTAGTAGCGTTTTTATAACATTCTCTAGAGAAGGTTCCGATGTAATGATTTTACTTCCTGAGATTCCCATAAAGTCATCTTTTGTAATTTCAATGCCATCGATTGACGTATCTCTCACCGCATATGTCACTTGTCCCGTTTTTACAGATGATGCTGCTTCCAACATCAGGGTAGCATTAACACTTACTTCCGCTTCCGGATTAAATGCTAGAATGGCTGCAAGTCCTTCTGGCACCGTTTTTGTAGAAACAACGGCAGCTTCTATACCAGCGAGTTCGGCTGCTTGTTCAGCTGCCATAATGATATTTTTATTATTCGGTAAGATAATGACCTTTTCAGCACCCACTTCACGAATCGCCTTTACGATATCCTCGGTAGATGGATTCATCGTCTGCCCACCCTCAATCACCACGGAAGCACCTAAACTTTTAAATAATTCAGAAATCCCTGCTCCCATTGCAACTGTAACGACCGCATAAGGATGTTTTACAGTCACTTCTTTTATCATATTTTGCGCTGTATGATTTACTCCCACAATTTCAAGATGTTGCTGGCGCATATTTTCAATCTTGATGTTGATGAGAGAGCCAAACTTTTGTCCATAACTCAGTGCATCACCAGGTTCTTCAGTATGAATATGTACTTTTGCAACTTCCTCATCGGAGATAACTAAGAGTGAGTCACCAAATTGGCTTAATTCATTTCGGAAGTCTGATTCATCATATGGATTTGTTTGCAATTTATCGTCTTCAAACTTCACCATAAATTCCGTGCAATATCCAAATTCAATGTCTTCCGTATTCATGAAACCTTGTACGCTTTGATGATGTTCTGCACTAACCAACTGATCCATCGATTCGACAATTGTTCTTTCAGGGAGCGCTTCACCTTTCAATACTGCAAGGAAACCTTCATATACATAAACTAAACCTTGTCCACCGCTATCTACAACGCCAACTTCTTTCAAAACAGGTAACAAGTCAGGTGTACGATCGAGTGAAGCAATAGATTCCATTACTATAGCTTCCATCACTTCAATGAAGTCATTTGTATGCGTAGCTTTTTCCACTCCGGCATTTGAAGCATCTTTAGCGACTGTTAAAATTGTTCCTTCAACAGGCTTCATAACTGCTTTATAAGCTGTTTCTACACCATACTTCAAGGCAGCTGCGAATTGTGCGCCGTCGACATCGGCTTCATTTTCAATTGCTTTGGCAAAGCCTCTGAATAACTGTGAAAGAATGACACCCGAATTACCACGGGCTCCCATCAGTAATCCTTTTGATAGCGCTTGTGAAGTTTGACCAATGTGCGCAACTGCATTTTCTTCCGTCTCTTTTGCTCCCGATGTCATTGATAAATTCATGTTGGTACCGGTATCTCCATCAGGTACTGGAAAGACGTTTAGTGAATCGACATAATCGGCATTTTGATAAAGATGATGAGAACCCATTTTTATCATTTCCGCAAATTTCAAACCATCTATGGATTTCATAGAACTTTTTTCCTCCTTCAACCTACAGGTATGTCACTCGGACTCCCTGAACAAAAATATTAACAGACTTCACAGTCAAGCCGACTGTCTTTTTCAATGTATACTTTACTTTTGATTGGACTTGGTATGCAACTTCTGTAATTTTTGTACCGTATCCAACAATTACATACATATCAATATGCGTATCTTCACCAACATTACGGACGATGACCCCACGCGCAAAGTTTTCTTTTCTGAGGATTTCGGTAAGGCCATCTCGAATCTGATGCCTTGAAGCCATACCAACAATCCCATAACATTCGATAGCCGCTTCCCCTACTACTTGGGTAATGACGTCATTTGTAATGTCAATTTTGCCGTATTCGTTCTTCACTTCGATTGACATGTCTAATCCCCCTTGAATCCTTTTTCACTTATCCCATTGTACTATACCTGATATTATAATAAAAGAAAGCATATCCAAGAGTTTCAACGTGTAAAGGTATTTACCTTGAAAGATGTCGCAAAAAAGGGTTGCAACGTGCCTATTCATATGATACATTATTATGGTATGCGAATAAAGAAGTAAGTCATCTAATCATCATTCGCAAGGAGGTACTATTATGTCTAAAGAATGTGTTATTACAGGACGCAAAGCCCGTACAGGCAATGCACGCTCCCACGCATTGAACTCAACTCGTCGTTCATGGGGTGCGAACCTTCAAAAAGTCCGTATTCTCGTTAACGGTAAACCTAAACGTGTATGGGTCTCAGCTAGAGCCCTTAAATCAGGTAAAGTTCAACGTGTATAATGGACTGTAATTCTAACTTCGGTGCCATATTAATTAGCACCAAAGTTTAGAAGAAATAAAACGCCGAGCTGAATTTCTTCAGCCCGGCGTTTTTTCTTTTTTCTTTTTCTTACTCTTGTTGCTACTTGCAGTTGCTTTCGGTGATTCATCTTTTTGGAAAACAACCATGCACTTCCTCACTATTCCACTCACAAACTTTGGCATTGTAAAAGTATAAACCCGCAATTCCCCACTCCTTTCAGGAATCTGAACTCCTTACCATTAAGCATATGCCTTTGTAGAAGGAAATAGTACAGACTTCTGCAACTGGTTCATTGCTCGTGAATAATGTCATGCCTGTTTCGAGGGTAGCTTCAGTCGTTTCATATTTGAATCCGGTAAGCGTCAGACCTTCAACGGTTTCCCCAAATGGAAAAAAGGATATGTATGGATAGCGGATACCTGGCTTCACTTGATGCTCTCCCGGAATAAGTATCGAAAGCTCATTCGTCCTATTATGAATTGAAAATGTTGTTTGCTTATTAGCCATCTGAAGCCGGTACATCAGATGAAGGGCGGATTCCATATGATCCAGCCTTCCACCTGTAACACCCGTCAAAACAATATGTTCAGGTTGATAGGATAGAGCGCGATTCACTGCGAGTTCCAAATCCGTCTCATCCTTCTCTGAACGAAATCGGCCTATTATCTGGACCGATGTAGCTATCAAATCGTATTCAACTTCAGAAACCGAATCAAAATCACCGATCGCTTCAAGAGGAGTAATTCCACTTTTTAGTAAGTGAAGCGCTCCTCTATCCGCACCGATGAACACCGTATCTACATGGCGAAAACTTTCCAAATCGGCAATCTCAGAATCTGGCCCACCTGCACAAACGACTGCATATTTCATTTTTTCAGTGCTCTTTCACCTGCTGCTTTGATACGATGTAATGCTTCCGTAGGATTTGGCGCATTATAGATGGCTGATCCCGCAACAAAAATTGTAGCCCCAGCTTCCACGCAAGGAACAATTGTTTCTTCATTAATGCCTCCATCGATTTCTATTTCTATGGGAAGCTTATTTTCACTAATAATATCCGCCAACTGTTTCACTTTTGGAATAACGGAGTGAATGAACTTTTGTCCGCCAAATCCCGGATTAACCGTCATGAATAAAACCATGTCGATTTCATCAAGAACATGTAGAATTGTTTCAATCGGTGTGTGCGGATTTAAAACGACTCCGGATTTCACACCCATGGACCGAATCAGTTGGAGTGTACGATGTAGATGGGGACACGCTTCTACATGTACTGTGATGTAATCTGCCCCTGCTTTAGCAAATTGTTCAATATATGCATTCGGGTTTTCAATCATTAAATGAACGTCAAGCGGCAATTTCGTTATAGGTCTAAGCGCTTCTACAACGATTGCTCCCATTGTGATATTCGGAACGAAGTGACCATCCATCACATCTATATGAATGAGTTCAGCTCCTGCTGCTTCCACTTCTCTTACTTCCTCAGCAAGCTTTGAAAAATCTGCCGCTAATATTGAAGGTGCAATTTTAATCATGTTTTTCATACCTCGGCTTTCGGTCAAGTATTTCTTGCATGAACTGCAAGTAGTGATCGTAGCGGTGACGTGGAATTTCTTCAGTCTCCACCATTTCTTTTACTGCACACTTAGGCTCTTTCAAATGCAAGCACCCTCGGAATCTGCAATTTGGTGAAACTTCATCCATGTCAACAAAATAACGGGAAAGTTCCTCTTTTTCAATATGATCGAATTCAAGTGAACTAAAACCTGGTGTATCTGCAACAAGACCACCTGACATCTCAAGCAATTCGACATGCCGTGTCGTATGTTTTCCACGTCCAAGTGCTTCGGAGATTACTCCTGTTTTTAAATCGAGTTCAGGCACTATTGTGTTTAACATTGTTGATTTACCTACACCTGACTGGCCCGCAAGAACAGTCGTTTTCCCCTCCAAGTATGGGTTCAACAAGTCCACTAACTTCGGGTCGTCGATAAATGTCTCGATTACATCATAGCCAATCTTTTCATAATAAGCAGCATGCTGGGCTACTACTCTCAATTCTTCTTCATTCGCTAAATCTTTTTTCGTTAAGCAAATAATCGGCTTCACATCAAATGATTCGACGACAACGAGGAACCTATCTAGTAAATAAAGACTGAATGCTGGCTCCACAATTGAGAATACCAACAGCGCCTGGTGAACGTTCGAAATTGGCGGACGAACAAGCTCATTAAAGCGTTCATGCACCTCAGTTACAGTCGCATCGTTATCTTCAACCCGCACATAGGTAACAAAATCTCCGACTAACGGATGGACGCCACGGTTTCTAAAAACCCCACGCCCTCTACATTGTATAATTTCTCCGTTATTTTCAACATAGTAATAGCCACTAATTGCTTTTCTGATTTGTCCTTCTGGCATTCTTTCACCCCTTCTATTTAGCGTCGCGTTAAGGGACCTCTTTCTCAATGATCATTGTCGAATCCCGTGTAACTTTATACGCTCCGCTTTGTCCTTCTTCTAATTTAAGTGAAATGTCTTTTTGTATTGTTTCCGTAATGGGGAATTCTTCGATAGGGCTGGTCATCGTATTATCTTTGTCTTGAACATAGATACGGATTATCTGCTCAACCGGTTTAGGTTGGATTTCATTTTCAGTATCATTCTCTACGTCGGAATCGACTTCTTCACCTGATTCAAGTTCATTCACTTCAGGATTGGGTTCAATTACTTCAGGTTTATATTCAATTGTCACATTTTCTATATACAACTTTGTCGATTTTTCCTTCTGTCCTTTTGATACTATTACTTCCACTTTTCCACCTTTTTCAATGCTACTTCCCGCAACTGGATTTTGAGAAATGACTTGCCCTGCAGGTACGGTGTCGTGATACTCTTGTTTCCCAGCCCCAATATTGAATCCTGATGTTTTTGCATAATCTTTCAGCTGGTCGTTATCGAACCCTACTATATTACCAACCGTTCGCATATCTTTCCCTTTGCTAACAGTAAACACTAAATCTGTTTCACTCGGAACTACATCCGTACCCGGTTCATGACTTTGTTCTAAAATGGTTCCCTCAGGCTCATCAGAAAATTCTTCTTCCGATTTTACACTTTTAAAATCGAAGTTTTCCAGAAGTTCAGTAACTGACGAGTACTCTCGTTTCCTATAATCGAGAAGGGTCATCTCTTCTTTTCCCGTACTAATATAGAGGGTAACTGATGAACCTTCTTCCCTTTCTATTCCAGCCTCAGGCATTGTTCTAATCACATCTCCTGCATCGACATCATTGGATGGCTGCGCAGTTCTTTCATCGACCTTAAAACCCTTTTCAACGAGCAAGTCTTCCGCGGCTTTTTCTTCCATTCCAGCTACCTCCGGAATTTCGACCATTTTAGGTCCTAGCACGCCCGGAATCTGGGATAAAAGTAATAACAGAATTATCACGCCGAAGACGCCTCCCACGATGAATGGCCACTTTTTACGTTTTTTCTTAGGCAATGGAGGTTGTTCTGACTCAACCGGCTCGATTTTCTTCGTTATTTCAATATTATCAAATTTTGGTGCTTCGTTTACAATCGGAATAGCCCGAGTATGATCATCGTCAAATACAATTTCGAATTTCTTCTCATCGGCACGTTCTGGTAATAGTACGGTGCTTAAATCATCATACATTTCATCCGCTGAATCATAACGATATGTGGCATCTTTCATAGTAGCCTTCAAAATAACGTTTTCCACACTTTGTGGAATCGTTGGGAACAGCTTCTTTACAGATGGTGTTTCTTCCTGTAAATGTTTCAATGCAATCGCTACTGCTGTATCGGCCGAAAACGGTAATTCGCCTGAAAGTAATTCATAAAATACGATCCCCAACGAATAAATATCTGATTTCTTTGTTGCCATTCTGCCACGTGCTTGTTCAGGTGACAGGTAGTGAACGGTTCCAATGACAGAGTTTGTTTTTGTATGGGCTGTTGCGCTCAGTGCCATCGCAATGCCGAAATCAGTAATTTTCACATCCCCATCTGAATCCATTAGAATGTTCTGGGGTTTAACATCTCGATGGATGATTCCATTATGATGGGCATTCGCCAAAGCAGACACAATCTGCTGCATAATCGGTAAAGCCTGTTCAGGCGTTAAAGGACCATTATCTTTAATAAACTGTTTCAAAGTCTGCCCTTCAATATACTCCATCACAAGGTAGTGAAGTTCGTCTTCTTCACCAACATCAAATATGTCGACAATATGAGGATGTGTAAGACTAGTTGCGGATAGTGCCTCACGTTTAAATCTTCTTTTTAAAGCCTCTTCATTGGCAAAATCATAATTGAGCACCTTGATTGCGACATCGCGATCTAAAATGACATCATGTGCAAGGTAGACTTTTGACATACCACCTTCACCGATGTTTCTAACAATTTCATATCGCCCGCCAATTCTTTTCCCGATCATGGATTAGTCGCCTCCACTCCGGTCGGATCAATCAAAATGACAGTTATATTATCTTCTCCGCCCACGTCGTTCGCGTAGTTAACAAGATCTTCCGCCTTCTTACGTAACGTAGAATTTGATAGGACCATTTTTCGTATGGAATCATTGTCGATTTTATTACTAAGACCGTCCGTGCAAATGAGTACGAACATTCCATCGTCCAGCTCAAACGAATAAAGGTCCGGTGTTATTGTTTTTTCAGAACCGATTGCTTTCATAATCCAGTTCTTTCGTGGATGGGACGCTGCCTCCTCTTCGGTAATTTCACCGCTGTCAAGGAGTGCATTGACGTAGGAATGGTCCCGGGTCACTTGCCGTATTCCGTTTTCTTCGATTGTGTATACACGACTGTCTCCCGTATGCGATACAAGACAAGTACGACCGCGAATTAAAGCCGCCTCAAGTGTAGTACCCATCCCTTTATACTCTTCATTTTCAGACGCTTGTTTATAGATTATCTCGTTCACATGAATGATGGCCTTCTGAAGCCACTCCGCCCAGTTCTCTTCCGCATTAAAAGTTGAACTATCCAATTTCATGAATTGTTCTCCAATAACTTTGACCGCAGTCGAACTAGCATAGTCACCTCCACGATGGCCACCCATGCCATCTGCGGCTACAGCAAGAATAATCCCCCCAGGAAGTGTGTATACCGCTGCACTATCTTCATTGACCGTTCTTTTCTTACCAATGTCAGTCAAGACTTCAAATTGCAATGTCCATCTCCCCTTTTTCACTCGAGTCCCTCTACTTATTTAACTTTCTTTCGGAAAGCTGCAACAAAAAATCCATCGCTACCAAAATGTTGCGGTAGCACTTGTAGTGTATTGTCTTCAATCGCTAATTTCCCATTACCAATCAATTGTGTCAACGGAATCTTTTCCATGTCTGGATGACGTGTAAGGAAATGTTCCGCCATCCCCTGATTTTCGGAATATTCCACAGTACATGTACTGTAGACAATTACCCCATCCGGTTTTATCAATTCGCGAGCCGTGTCGAGAAGGTCCGATTGAATAACTGTTAACGCATCAAAGTCTGCTTTCGTTTTGTTGTATTTGATTTCGGGTTTTCTACGAATAACACCGAGACCACTGCAGGGAGCATCGACGAGGATACGATCGAACGAAGCCAAGTCATAAAGATCCGTCAATTTCCGACTGTCACCGCTTAATGCTTTGATGGATGATAAACCAAGTCTCGTTGCATTCGCTTCAATAAGCTTCAGTTTATGTTCATGAAGATCATGTGCGAATACTTCTCCTTCGTCATTCATCTTTTCAGCTATATGGGTCGTCTTACCTCCAGGCGCTGCACACATATCAAGTACTTTCATGCCAGGCGATAAATCTAGAGCAAGGATTGGAAGCATTGAACTTTCGTCCTGGATAGAGATAAGCCCTTTTTTATAGGTTTGTGTATTGGCGAGATTTCCACTCTCGGAAATGATGCACTCCGCAACTACTTCACCTCTTCTAACTTCGATTCCTTCCGATTCAAGTAAAGCAACTACTTCTTCCGTGGTTGCTTTTGCTGTGTTGACACGCACCGTCATCGCCGCCGGATGATTGTTTTCATGCGCCATCACAGCTGCTTCTTCCTCACCAAATTGCTCAATCCATCTCTTAATAAGCCATTCGGGATGACTCGTTTCTATCGATGTCTTCAGACTACTGTCTTCCATATCATCCAGTGAACGGACACCTTTTCGTAACACTGAACGAAGAATACCATTCACTGTTGGTGCAATCCGTTTGTGACCACGTCTTTTTGCAATTTCCACTGCCTCATGGACAACCGCATGCGGAGGGATTTTTGTCAAATAGACAATTTGGTATAACGATAATCTAAGAAGTTCTCGTACCCAGCCGTCCAGTTTTCCATGAACAAAAGGTTCAAGATAGTAATCGAGCGTCATCCGATGTTGGAGTGTGCCGTAAGTCAATTCTGTTAACAAACCACGATCTTTTGTCTCAATACCATACTTTTCAATTGTTCTGTGAAGCAACAGATTGCTATAAGCCTGATGGTCGTTTATTTCCATCAATATTGAAAGAGCCGCATCGCGGACATTGCCGTTCCATATTTTCTTTTTAGGTCTAGTATTCACTCGAAACGATCCCCTTTACTCCATTTAGATCCGGTCCCTCGAATGAATTCATCCGCAGGCATCCGTTTTTTTCCGGCTGGCTGAAGATCCGTTAAAGCTACAGCTATATCATCGCCGGCTTTTACAATAATGCGATTGCTCTCAATGTCGATAATTGTACCAGGCAACGCATTGTCGTTTGATTGTACTTTCTCACTCCACCAAATTTTAACACTTTCTCCTTGGAAAGTAGTATAAGCAACCGGCCACGGATGAAGTCCACGAATTTTATCATAGATTGCTTTTCCATTTTGGGACCAGTCAATCCGTTCCTGCTCGCGGGAAATATTGCGTGCAAATGTTACAAGTGATTCATCTTGAACAGTTTGCTTATTTGTTCCATTCAATATGGAGGGCAACGTTTCTTTAAGAAGCTCCGTTCCTGCCACCGATAATGCTTTGAACATACTCCCCGTGTTGTCCGTATCTGAAATGGGGACAGTCACTTGAGAAATAATATCGCCTGCATCGAGTTTTTCAACCATATACATAATTGTGACACCAGTTTCTGTTTCACCGTCCATGATGGCTTGGTGAATCGGTGCTCCACCGCGGTATTTTGGCAGTAATGAGGCATGTACGTTAATGCAGCCGAGTCGTGGAATTTCCAACAGTTCTTTAGGTAAAATCTGCCCAAATGCTGCAGTTACAATCAAATCCGGTTTGAGTGCGATTATTTCCTCGAGCTCTGCTGAACCTTTCAGTTTTTCAGGCTGAATGACTGATAGTCCGAGTCGAAGTGCCTCAGCTTTAACTGGAGGAGGTGTTAAAATTCTTTTTCGTCCAACAGCTCTATCCGGCTGAGTAACAACCGCCGCGATTGTATGTCCTTCTTCATAGAGCATTGTCAGAACTCCTACCGAAAATTCGGGTGTTCCCATAAAGACAATCTTGGTCATTGATTTCCACCTCCACTATTTAACGACTCATCTTCATCTTCTTCTTCAAGTACCAATTCTGATGGGTCAACAATACGAATAATTTTAGAGTTGAATAATACGCCATTTAAATGATCTATTTCATGTAGGATGGCACGTGCCTCATAATCTTCTGCCTCTAGCTCGTATAGATCGCCGTTTCGTTCTTGCGCCTCTACACGTACAAAAAATGGTCTTTCCACTTCGCCGAATAAGTCAGGGAAACTAAGACAGCCCTCTACCTCTATTTCAGAGCCTCCGATTGCAGTCACAACAGGATTTATCATTTCAATGACTTCCTGCCCTTCGCCCATATCGACAATTGCTACACGGACAGCTTCGCCAATTTGCGGTGCTGCAAGACCAATTCCATCTGCATCCACCATTGTGTCGTACATATCATCGAGTAGCTTATAAAGCTTCTTATCAAATTTATTTACTTCTTTACATTGTTGTAGAAGAACCGGAGCCGGATGCTTCACAATTTTACGTATAGCCAAAACTATTCCTCTTTTCTATCTATGGTGTCTGAATCAATTTCATAATAGAGGATTTTGTCTTAAAATCCGAACAAGGTTGATTGTAAGAAGAAGCGGATGCTTTCCGTTACAATCAACGAAAATCCATGCAAATGAATATTTGATTAAGAAATTTCGTTTACATTAGAGTTTTCAATCAAAATAAACAATTATGATATTGACTCATCTAAAAATTTTTATATTGGGGATAATTCAACTTAGAGATTCCTCGTTACGCTTTTGATCAGTCCAGCTACGCTTTTGTTTAGTAAATAGACGCGGGTTCTACGTCAACCGTCATTGTCAGACCTGATTTTATCCAATCCGTACGGTAGTATTTAATGAGCTGTTGGAGCGTTTCTGTTAACTTGGGCTCTTTTTTATATTTTATCAAACATTGGTAGCGATATCGATTGTTAACTCGACTAATGGCGGCTGCAGTCGGTCCAATGACGACTGTATCTGCAGACAAATTGGCTTTCAAATAGCGAGCACCTTTATCCGCAAAGTCAGCTACTTTCAATAAATCCTCATGTGTAAACTGAACGAGTGTGACGAAATAGAAAGGCGGATAGCCATATTGTCTTCTCGCGGCCATTTCCATATTGTAAAATGGTTCATAATGTTGGGCTTTGGCCAAATCGATTGCATAATGTTCAGGAGAATAGGTCTGAATGAACACCTCTCCAGGCAATTCATGACGTCCGGCACGTCCGCTCACCTGCGTCATCAGTTGAAAGGTTTTTTCTGCGGCACGAAAATCGGCTAGATGCAGTGTTGTATCCGCCGCGAGGACTCCTACTAGTGTGATATTAGGGAAATCAAGCCCTTTAGCAATCATTTGCGTACCGAGCAGAATATCGGCATTCCCTTCACTGAACTGCCTGAGCAACCGTTCATGTGAACCTTTTTGTCTTGTTGTATCTACGTCCATTCGAAGGACTCGTGCTTCGGGAAACAGTTTTGCAATTTCTTCTTGGGCTTTTTGAGTCCCTGTTCCAAAAAATCGTATATGTTCACTTTTACACTCTGGACAAACTTGCGGAACACGTTCTTCATGACCGCAATAATGACATTTCAGCTGTTCATGTGCACGGTGGTAGGTGAGCGAGATATCACAGTTTGGACATTCGACAACTGTACCGCAATCTCTACACAGAACGAATGATGAAAAGCCGCGCTTGTTAAGAAACAGAACGATTTGTTCTCTTTTCTCCAATCGTATGCGGATTGCCTCGGCAAGTGGCAATGAAAACATCGAGCGGTTACCTAACTTCAATTCTTCTCGCATATCAACTACATTTACTGTAGGCAGGGCTTGATCTCTCGGTCGTTTAGTCAGCGTCAGCAGTGTATATACACCTTTTGATGCCCGTGCATATGACTCCAATGAAGGCGTTGCACTGCCGAGAACGACTGGACAATTGTAATATTTCGCGCGTCTGATGGCTACATCCCTAGCATGGTAGCGCGGGGTATCATCTTGTTTATAGGTTGACTCATGCTCTTCGTCTAAAATAATGATGCCTAAATTTTCGAAGGGTGCAAATACCGCCGACCTTGCACCGACGACTACTTTTACTTCCCCTCGTTTTATTTTTCGCCACTCATCGTATTTTTCACCTGCAGACAACCCGCTGTGCATAACTGCGACTAACGCCCCGAAACGCGCAAGAAATCGGGATGTCATTTGCGGTGTTAACGCAATTTCCGGTACAAGGACGATTGCCTCTTTGCCTTTATCCAACACACGTTTAATAGCCTGTAGATACACTTCTGTTTTACCGCTACCCGTCACTCCATGAAGTAGAAATGTCTCAGCAAGTTGTTCATCTGAAGCAGTCGAGATGTGATCAAGGGCAATTTGCTGTTCACTCGTCAACTGCTCCGGAATTGCCGTATCTTTTAATTGTGGTGCATCAGGTTCGCGGTAGACTTCCGCTGATTCCTCAAAAGCTGCCCCTCTTTCAATAACCGCTTTTAAAATAGCTGGTTGAATCCCTGATTGTTCCATTAGCTGTTTCGCACTGATTGTCTTCTCAGCGCGTTCTATCATCCACTGAATCAATTCCGCTTGTTTTTTCGCTTTTAGATGAACGGAATCGTACAATTCAAGGAGTTTCTTTTCATTTGCCATACGAATCATTCGCACTTTTTTCACAGCCGTTTGCTGACCTACAGCTGTATCTACTGAAACAATTCCTTGACTCGCATAGCTTTTCAATATTTTCATAAGAGCGGATGTGTCTACTTCTTTTAGCTTAATTCGCTTCCTACCCGCTAGAAAAGCAATAAAATCTTCGTCGAGGATACGTGAGGGCTCCTCGACGACAATGAACTTTTCATATTTGGCACGCATTGCGGAAGGCAGCATTACCTGTAGCGCATCTATTTCATAGGACAAAGTTTCTACTGCAAGCCATCCGGATAATTCGAGCAGTTCATGGGAAATGACAGGATCCAAATCAATAAGCTCATCAATTGGTTTCACTTTTGACAAAGCAAGGTCGCTTTCTCCTTTTAGCTTTGTTACATAACCAAGCACTTTCCTAGGTCCGAATGGTACTTTTACTCGTACTCCGGGTTCGATTACGGATTCCATTGATTCTGGAACGAGGTAATCAAACGGCCTGTCAATCGGATAAGCCGCTACATCTACAATGACTTCAGCGATCATTGAGTTGTTCACTTTCTTCTTGAATTATATTTTCCAGAAGTAGGAGCGCCAATTCTTTTTTAGGCATTGCAAGGAAAGGTTTTTGCATTCCGTATTTTGACAAGAGTGTTACGACATTTGTATCTCTTCCGAATCCCGCTTCTGGATCTGTTACATCATTAATAATTATGTAATCGAGATTTTTACTTTCCAATTTGTTCAAACCATAATTGATTACATTTTCAGTTTCCGCAGCAAAACCGACAAGTATCTGATCTTTTTTCATCGTTCCTATTGTCTTCAAAATATCCGTTGTTCTTTCAAGTTCAATGACGGAATCTCCCGCTTGCTTTTTTATCTTTTGAGCGTGAATCTCTCTCGGACGGTAATCTGCGACGGCAGCAGCTTTTATAACAATTGACGCATCATCGAATTGCCCAAGGACTGCTTCGTACATCTCTGCAGCACTTTCTACATCAATGACAGTTACTCCAACTGGCTTGTCCAATCCGACAGGTCCTGAAATTAGAACGGTTTCAGCACCTAGCGCCACAGCTGCTTCCGCCATCGCATAGCCCATTTTACCGCTTGAAAAATTCGACACATATCTTACCGGATCGATTCTTTCACGTGTAGGACCAGCTGTAATTACAACTTTCTTTCCTGCGAGAGGTAGGTTTTTTTTCGTAGCAAACCGATTTGCTATCAGGTCCACAATCTTTTCTGGCTCTTCCAGACGCCCTTTCCCTACATAGCCGCATGCCAAAAAGCCAACGGATGGCTCAATGAATTTGTAGCCATCTTCATGCAACGTTTTAATGTTTCGGATAACTGCTTTATTTTCATACATGTGAATGTTCATAGCTGGAGCAATCCAAACTTCTGCCTGAGTAGCCAAAAGAGTTGTTGTTACCATATCATCGGAAATACCATTCGCCAGTTTCCCTATAACGTTCGCTGTTGCCGGAGCAACAACTACTAAATCAGCCCAATCAGCCAAGTCGATATGTGCTATGACACTAGACTCTTTCTCATCGAATGTATCAAAGTAAACATCATTCCGTGACATCGCTTGGAATGTCAAAGGTGTAACAAATTCTTTTGCAGACTCCGTCATGATGACCCTCACTGTTGCCCCGGCCTGTGATAGCTTACTAACAAGTGCAACAGCTTTATAGACCGCGATTCCGCCAGTTACACAAAGGAGGATTTTTTTATTTAACAACTTCATCTCTTCCCTTCTAAAATGACAAACTCCCAAAGAAAAACACATTTCTAAGGGAGTATCACATTTATCTATTTAGACACTAATTTTAAACCTGGAACTTTTATTACACTTCATCTTCATAGACGATAGAATCGTCCGATTTCTTTTTCGATAAAACGCCAGCAGCAACTTCTTCAAGTGCTTTGCCTACATTCTTTTTAGAGTCATAAGAAGTAAGGAGTTTAGTTCCTTCCTCCTGCATTTGACGTGCTCGTTTTGAAGCGAGTGTTACGAGTGTGTATTTTGAATCAATTTTCTCTTTTAACGAATCGATTGATGGAGTTAACATGATTTATTCCCCTCTCAGCATACCTAAATATAACTTTTCTACACGTTCTCTGCGGCAATGTTCTGCGATGACAATTGCATTAATACGTTCGCAGGCATTTGTTACTTCGTCGTTTTCCACGACGTAATCGTACAAGTTCATCATTTCAAACTCATCACGTGCTTTCAATATACGCGATGCAATAACATCGGACTTTTCGGTTCCTCTTCCAACTAACCGATCTTCCAACTCCGATAAACTTGGGGGTGCGAGGAATATAAATAGCCCGTCTGGAGCTTTCGACCGCACCTGTGCCGCTCCAACGACTTCAATCTCAAGGAATACATCTCTCCCTGCATCAAGCGTTTCATTGACATACTCAAGCGGAGTACCGTAATAATTGCCTACATACTCTGCGTATTCCAGAAGTTTACCCTCCTCGATCAACTGTTCAAATTCATCTCTAGACTTGAAAAAGTAATCAACGCCATCCACTTCGCCTTCACGTGGACTTCTCGTCGTCATCGAGATAGAGTATTCGTAGTTTGTATCCGGTTGTGTAAAAAGCTCTTTTCGAACCGTCCCTTTGCCCACACCAGATGGTCCGGACAGGACGATTAGAAGCCCACGTTGTTTATACATTCGATCCCTCTTCTTATCTAATCTGATTTACGGTGATTATTGGCATAATCAAGCCGACGTTGCACTCAATTGATTGAAACAATCTGTTCATATTATACCATATAAGGTCGTTGTAGTGCTAAAATGGGGAAAAACGATTTGAAAGAGGAATCCCTATGGCATTTGATGGTTTATTCACAACGGCAATGGTGCAGGAGCTACAAGTTTTACAAAATGGACGTATTTCTAAAATTCATCAGCCTAACGCACAGGAAGTTGTATTTCTAATACGTGCAGATGGCAAAAATCAAAAACTTCTAATTTCAATTCATTCATCTTATTCACGTATCCAACTGACAGAAGAAGCAATTACAAACCCATCTGAACCTCCTTTGTTTTGCATGGTCCTTCGAAAACATCTGGAAGGTGGTTCGATCACATCCATCGGTCAATTCGGCACAGACAGGATTATCACAATGGATGTCAAGGCAAAAAATGAAATTGGGGATGAAATTAACAGAAGGTTATACATCGAAATTATGGGTAGACACAGTAACTTGCTGCTTGTCGATCCGGAACGTAATATCATCATCGAAAGTATGAAACACTTGCCGCCATCGGTGAATAGTTACCGAACGATATTACCGGGGCAACCTTTCATACCCGCACCACCACAAGATAAATTAAATCCATTTACAGTCACTAAGCAACAATTTAATGAATTGCTGCCAGATTTAGAAAGCGCTCGTGATGTCGTCCAGAATTTTTCTGGTTTTTCTCCGATTAATGCGGAAGAATTACTGTTCAGGTTCAAAGAAGCGAAGGCCGACAAATATTCAGTGTTCACAACTCTCCTCGCTTCATTCAATGGAGTAGGAAGCACACCAAACATTTCCGAAGTCGGGACCAAAACCATTTTCTCAGCAACTGAACTGACATATGCGGACAATAAGCTTGCACAATATAATACGCTCGGTGACTTGTTGGATAAAGTGTATTTCGCACGGGCTGAAAGAGAACGTGTGAAATCTCAAGCAGCAGACCTAGAACGTTGGCTAGACAACGAAGTAGCCAAATTGAATCTAAAAGTGAAGAAGCTTATAAAAGAAAAAGAAGCTGCCGGGAAGCTAGATACGTTTCAGCTTTATGGAGAGTTACTTACTGCAAATAGCTACGCCATTGAAAAAGGTGCAACGGAAGCAACTGTCTCCAACTATTACGATGAAGGCACTACCGTAACAATTCCGCTTGATCCTAGGAAATCTCCGATTGATAACGCGCAACGCTTTTATTCACGTTATTCAAAAGCGAAAACAGCGCTTATCATGATCGCAGAGCAACTCGAAAAAGCAGCAGAGGATATCGCTTACTTCGAAATGATAAAACAACAAGTACTGCAAGCATCCCCTATAGACATCGCAGAAATACGTGAAGAACTAGCGGAACTTGGCTTTTTAAAGGCTCGTAAGTCAAAAAAGAAGCTTAAACCGAAAAAACCAGTGCCTGAAACATTCATTTCATCTGCAGGCCTGAAAATTTCTGTTGGTAAAAACAATAAACAAAATGATTATTTAACATTTAAGATTGCCTCGAGAGAACAAACTTGGCTTCATACAAAAGATATACCGGGATCACACGTTGTTATCCATGACGCTAATCCCGATGATGAAACGATTCGTGAAGCAGCAATTCTATCTGCATACTTCAGTAAAGCCCGCGGTTCCTCAGCTGTACCAGTAGACTACACTGAAGTGCGCCATGTTAAAAAACCGAATGGTTCGAAACCTGGATTCGTCATCTACTTTGAACAAAAAACGATACTAGTAGACCCTGATGAAGATATAGTGATGAAACTTAAAAAATAAAAATGCTAATTCATATGGATATTCCATGTGGATTAGCATTTTTTTTACAGATTGAGCATCCGTTACTAAACGGATACCCCGTACCAAACTACTTTTGCAATTATCTCAAAGTTATTCTGATTATTGAACGGCACTACATAATCGTAAAAGTTTTCATTTGTTGACTCAGGACTTAACACAATCACTTCTTGCTGTTCAATTTTTCTGTAACGTCTGACAGCGTATTCATTGTCAACACAGTAAACAGCAATATCTCCGTCTTTTATGTCATCTTGCTCAATTATTTTTGCTACGAGTGGAGAACCATCGGGAAAAAGTAAATTCATACTATCTCCTATTACTTTGAACGCTACCAGGTTCTCGTCTTGCGCGTATTTCCCTAAAAAACTAGTTGGTAGTTTAATAAGTTCTGCATCATCGCATTCTATTCCATCTGTATGAGAAAGTACACTGGCTTTAATTGAAGGCATACATCCTAAGGCTACTGTTTTAGCTAGGGGGAAAGAGTTCCCTTTAAAGAAATATTCCATCGGAACTTCAAAGTAATTCGCCAATTGTTGTAATGCCCCCGCCCTCGGAAATTTATTGCCCTTTTCCCATTCCGAAATCGTGGCTTGACTCATTCCTATTGCGTCTGCAAGTTCTACCATTGTTATTCTATTTCTATCTCTTAATCGTTTCAACCGTCTGGAAAATAGGTCTTGTACAAAATTGTTCATGAATAGGACCTCCATTTACATCTCATACTAATTGTACATCATTTTGGAAGTGATCTTCATTTAATTCCGGAAATATAGCTTGTAATAACTATTCCCACGACACTTGTCTTTTTGTATCACTTTTAGTAATATATAATCAATATAGAAAGGGTGAACTATGTGACATCTGAAAATGAAGTGCCATTTTACCTAATTCAAACACTTCATTCCTTACGACTGAAATATGGGATGAATTCTCCTGAACTCGCAGAAAAAATTGGTGTTAGTACAACTACATACGAAGCATGGGAAGAAGATTCTTCTAACATTTCATTTACTCAAATATTGAAATTGGAAGAAGTATTTCAAATGCCTTCGAAATATATTTTTTTCGGTAAAGATATTACTCTAAGTAATCCACGGAAGTCAAATAAATAGCTATTTCAAATATTAACTGAATTGTCCCACATTAAAATTAGTCTGTCAAAGAACTACATCATGAACCTTTCCTTTTAATTAAAACGTTAAGTTGTCTTAGACTATTTCTTAAAGGGGTTGCACCATAATATGGACATTAAAAACTTTCAAGGTGACGTTAAGGTACTTATTTCAAGTATCATGCATGAACAATCGAAGCCATTTCAAACTAGCATTACAGAACTTTTAGCTTCAGCTAACGAAAATAAGCTTGAAGAAGCTCTTTTAAAACAATTAGTCCCTATGTATGAACTATTAGAGATTTTAAATAAAGAAAATAAAATAAATAAACAACAGTATAACCAGCGCAGAATAGCCTTACTAAAACTTTCGCTGCTCGCAGAAGAAGTCAATATCAACCATAAAAATACTTTATAAATCTTTTTTCACAATAAATAAAGTTCACTTTTCTAGTAAATAAAAAAATGCTATTCCACAATCATGTGGAATAGCATTTTTACTTTAATAGACCTGCTTTTAAATTACCATGCCAAGTAAGTAAACTTGCCATTGAATCTTTATTGATCGCACCATTGTCTTTTGCCACTTCAGCAAGTGCGCCGAAATCAGTCAGACTCTTATACGTCAATCCCGCCTTCGCAAATGTTTCATCTGCACTTTGGAGTTCATATGTAAATATCGAAACAATTCCAGTCACTTCAATTCCTTCAGAGCGCAATGCTTCAGCAGCATTTAAGCTACTACCCCCTGTAGAAATCAAGTCTTCTATAATGACCGCCTTATCTGAATCGGCAATCTTTCCTTCAATTTGACGACTGCGTCCGTGTCCTTTTGCTGTTGAACGGATATAGACCATCGGCAGTCCAAGAATGTCCGCAACCCAAGCAGCGTGTGGAATTCCGGCTGTCGCCGTTCCTGCGATGACTGTTGTTTCAGGATAATTTTCACGAATCAATTCCGAAAGCCCTTGAGCTATTTTTTTACGGCCAATTGGATCTGACATCGTCAAGCGGTTGTCACAATAGATGGGGGATTCAATACCTGATGCCCATGTAAAGGGTTCGTTAGGGCTTAATTCTACCGCTCCTACATTTAACAGGATTTCAGCGACTTCTTTTTTTATCATTTTTATTTTGTCCCCTTCCAAAGTTCATTTATTTGTTCATAAGCCGCCCTTGGATCAGTCGCACCCGTAATCGCTCTACCTACGACGATATGGGTTGAACCGGCAAGACGTGCTTCATCGGGCGTTGCAATTCTTTTCTGATCATGTGCTCCGCCATCTGAAAGACGTATGCCTGGCGTGACTTTGAAGAACTTTTCTCCGCAAACATTCGCAATGGCTGTTGCCTCATGGACCGAACAAACGACACCATCGAGTCCTGCCAATTTTGACAGTTTGGCATAGTGAGAGACAGAATCTTCAAGTGTGACATGAATCAACTGCTCTTCACGAACTTGCCGCTCATCTGTTGAGGTAAGCTGTGTTACGCCAATTAATGAAGGACGTGCTATCCCTGAAGGGGTCCCCTTATCAAGACCTTCAAGTGCCGCTTCCATCATTGCCTTGCCGCCAGCAACATGAACGTTTAACAGGTCAACGCCGAATCCAGCAAGCACTTCCATCGCAGACTTTACTGTATTTGGAATATCATGCAGTTTCAAATCTAAGAACACATCATATCCCAGTTCTTTTAGGCGAGCCACAACTGCAGGACCTTCTTTATAATAAAGCTGCATACCCACTTTCACATTGATGTCTCCGTCAAATGCTCGGAGAAACTCAAACGTTTTTTCAGCCGAATCAAAATCGAGTGCAATAATTGGGGATGATTTCATAGACGGTGGCTCCTTCCTATCAGCTCTGAAATATGACCTATTCCTAGCTCATCTAGCTTAGCAGGCAATTGCTCTATGATTTGTGGGCAAACGAATGGATTGACGAAGTTTGCTGTGCCTACCGCTACAGCACTTGCGCCCGCAGACATAAAGTCGATAATGTCAGCCGTTTCTGTGACACCGCCCATTCCAATTATCGGAATATTGACCGCTTTACTTACTTCATAAACCATTCGAATGGCAACCGGTTTAACTGCAGGGCCGGACAAACCGCCTGTACCGTTCGCAATAACGGGCCGGCCAGTTTTCTGATCAAGACGCATACCAATCAGCGTATTGATCATCGTAATTCCGTCCGCTCCTCCTGCTTCGACCGCCTGTGCAATTTCCTTGATATCAGTAACGTTTGGAGATAGTTTGACATAAACCGGAACTGCAGATACTTCTTTAACCGCTCTTGTCAGTTCTCTTGCAATTTCTGGATCTGTTCCAAAAGTGATGCCACCCGCCTTAACGTTTGGACAAGAAATATTGAGTTCAAGTGCTTTGACGTTCGGCGCCTGGGATACAACTTTCGCTACTTCCACATAATCAGCCGTTTCTGTGCCTGCAACGTTTGCGATAATCGGAACGTCAAACTGCTCTAGCCATGGCAATTCAACTTCTAAAACACCCTTCAATCCCGGATTTTGCAACCCGATTGCATTCAACATACCAGATGCTGTTTCAGCTACACGCGGCGTTGGATTACCGAGCCTTGTTTCAAGTGTAGTTGCTTTGATCATAATCGCACCAAGTACTGACAAATCATATAGCTGACCATACTCTTTACCAAACCCGAAACAACCGGAAGCAGGCATAATTGGATTCTTTAACGACAAACCTGGTAATTCAATAGATAATCTATTCATATTGCCACCACCCCTGCCGGGAAAACAGGACCATCTGAACATACTTTAATATATGCTTTTTCGGACCCTTCCGTTGTTTGACAAACGCATGCGAAACAAGCTCCAATGCCGCAACCCATTCGCTGCTCGAATGATAGAAATCCTTTTTTCCCTACATACATCTTTTGCACTGCTTCAAGCATCGGCATTGGACCGCAACTGTAATACGTTGAGAACTCATTACCAAGTTCTGACATAACGTTTGTTACAAATCCTGCCGTTCCCTGTGAGCCGTCAACAGTCACGATATGTGTTTCACCAAGCTGGTTGAATTCCTCTTCGTAGAATACAACGTCCTTTGATTGGAAACCTAAGACGTGCGTGCATTTCACACCTTCAGCTGTTAATTGTTTCGATAGTTCATATAACGGAGGTACACCTATTCCCCCCCCGATTAAAATAGCTGTCTCCCCGGACGCCGTTTCTTCGACTGGAAAACCGTTGCCTAGAGGTCCGAGTACATCAATTTCATCATCAGTTCGTTTCTCTGAAAGAATTGTAGTCCCACGACCTTCAGCGCGATAGATAATGGTCATTTCCCCAGCAATGTGGTCTATGGAAGCGATTGAGATCGGACGTCTTAACAGTGGTTCAAATGAATCGGATACTCGAATGTGAACAAACTGGCCTGGGGAAGAAATTTCCCCGACCAACTTACCTTTTAACGTCATTTCAAATATATTATGAGCTATTTGTCGTTGTGAAGTTACCGTCATTCGATCTTGTAAGATCATATAGTCTCCTCCACTTTCCCCATTTCCTCAGTTTGGAATGTCATCGATTCAATGACACGCAACATTGCATCTGCTGTATCAAGAGAAGTGAAACAAGGAATTCCATTTTCAACTGATTCGCGGCGAATTCTAAAGCCATCACGTGCGGGCTGTTTCCCTTTAGTCAGTGTATTGATAATAATTTGGGCTTTTCCTTTTTGAATAACATCCAGAAGCGTTGGTCCTTCTGAACCGATTTTCCCAATTGTTTTCACTTGGATCCCTGCGTTTTCTAAAACAGAAGCTGTACCTGACGTTGCCAAAATACGATAACCTATATCCGTAAAGCGCTTCGCAATGCTGACTATCTCTTCTTTATCTTTGTCCGAAACAGTCATTATAACGGAACCATATTCTTTTATTTCCATTCCTGCCGCAACAAGACCTTTGTACAAGGCTTTTTCAAGTGTAATGTCTTTACCCATAACTTCTCCAGTTGACTTCATTTCAGGTCCGAGTGTGATATCAACACGTCGTAATTTCGCAAATGAGAAGACGGGTACTTTGACGTAGACGCCTGACGGTGCCGGAGCAAGTCCATCTTTATAACCTTGTTCGATAATTGATTGACCCAGAATTGCTTTTGTTGCAATGTTGGCCATCGGAATGTTTGTAATTTTACTTAGGAAAGGAACCGTTCGGCTCGACCGTGGATTCACTTCAATTACATATACTTGCCCTTCCGATATGACGAACTGGATATTGAGAAGACCAATTATTCCAAGCCCTTTTGCAAGGCGAGTCGTATAATCAGCAATTGTTTCTAACTGAGAAGCCGATAAGTTTTGCGGCGGGAATACGGCAATCGAGTCACCAGAGTGAACGCCTGCACGTTCAATATGTTCCATAATTCCTGGAATTAGTACATTTTCTCCGTCACATATTCCATCGACTTCGATTTCAGTTCCTGTCAAGTAGCGATCGACGAGTACGGGATGGTCAGGACTCGCTTCAACAGCATGTTCCATGTAATAAAGCAGTTCCTCTTCGTGGTAAACAATCTCCATCGCACGTCCTCCCAAAACATAGGAAGGCCTTACGAGTACGGGATAACCGATTTCATTTGCAATCGCGACAGCTTCCGGTACAGAGACAGCTGTTTTTCCAAGTGGCTGCGGAATTCCAATTTCACGCAGTGCACTTTCAAACTTATTACGGTTTTCCGCACGGTCCGTATTTTCCAACGAAGTTCCTAAGATTTTCACTCCGCGTGCTTCAAGGCCAGCTGCTAGGTTAATAGCTGTTTGTCCACCGAATTGCACGATAACGCCTTCGGGCTGCTCAAGATCAACGATGTGCATTACATCTTCAATTGTCAGTGGTTCAAAGTATAATTTGTCCGAAATCGAAAAGTCTGTTGACACCGTTTCGGGGTTATTGTTAATAATGATTGCTTCATAGCCAGCTTCTTGAATTGCCCAAACAGAGTGGACCGTTGCATAATCGAACTCGACGCCTTGTCCGATACGAATCGGGCCCGATCCGAGCACTATGACACTTTTTTTATCCGATTTGATCGATTCGTTTTCATCCTCGTACGTACCGTAAAAGTAAGGTGTATCCGATTCAAATTCGCCAGCACAAGTATCGACTTTTTTATAAACCGGTATAAGGCCATGCTCTTTCCGCCAGTCGTATACTGCTCGCTCGTCTGTGTTCCACAGTTCTGCAATCGTTACATCTGAGAAGCCCATACGTTTTGCTGTACGTAAAGTTTCATAATTGAAAGGATTTCCCTTTACTTCGACTTCAAATTGCACGATTTTTTGGAACTTGCGAAGGAAGAATGGATCAATTTGACTCCACTCGTTAATCGTTTCAACAGTCACTCCCCTGCGGAATGCTTCGCCGATGAAGAACAAACGCTCATCACCCGCACGACGAATTCGTTTTTCAATCCACTCGTCAGTCATAGTCGTTCCATTTTTCAATGATAAGCCGAATTGGCCAGTTTCTAGCGAGCGAACTGCTTTTAAGATTGATTCTTCGAATGTACGACCAATTGCCATTACTTCGCCAGTCGCTTTCATTTGTGTGCCTAGGTTCCGTTTAGCAGATTCGAATTTATCAAACGGCCAGCGTGGAATTTTTGTCACGATGTAATCGAGCGTTGGTTCGAAACATGCGTATGTCGTCCCTGTTACTGGATTCATCATTTCGTCGAGCGTGAGTCCAACCGCGATTTTTGCAGCGATTTTTGCGATTGGATAGCCCGTCGCTTTAGACGCTAGCGCAGAAGAACGGCTAACGCGAGGATTCACTTCAATAATGTAATAGTTGAAGCTAAATGGATCGAGTGCAAGTTGGACATTACATCCGCCTTCGATTTTCAGTGCCCGAACAATTTTCAATGACACGTTGCGTAGCATCTGATTTTCCCGATCTGTCAATGTTTGAAGTGGAGCCGCAACAATTGAATCACCTGTGTGAATCCCAACAGCATCTACGTTCTCCATATTACAAACAATAATTGCATTGTCCGCAGAATCTCGTACCACTTCATATTCAATTTCCTTGTAGCCTGCAATAGACTTCTCTAACAAACATTGCGTAACTGGACTGTATTTTAAGCCGCCTGTGACGATTTCATCGAGATCTGAATCGTTATAACAGATTCCTCCGCCAGTTCCACCCAATGTAAATGCAGGACGAACGATAACCGGATAACCGATTCTTTCAACAAGTGCATACGCCTCTTCAAGGTTGTGGATAATATCACTATCAGGTACAGGTTCACCTAATTCGTTCATCAGTGAACGGAACAAGTCACGGTCTTCCGCTTGGTGAATTGCATGAAGCTTTGTCCCGAGAATCTCAATGTCGAGTTCATCCAAAATACCTGAATCGTGTAGCTCAATCGCCATGTTAAGACCCGTTTGTCCACCTAGTGTAGGTAGAAGTGCATCCGGACGTTCTTTTCGAATAATACGGCTAACAAATTCAAGTGTAAGGGGTTCAATATATACTTTGTCTGCAATCTCTGTATCCGTCATTATCGTAGCAGGATTCGAGTTGATAAGAATAACGCGATAACCTTCTTCTTTCAATGAAAGACATGCTTGTGTTCCGGCATAGTCAAATTCCGCCGCCTGTCCGATAACAATGGGACCTGATCCAATTACTAATATAGTTTCAATATCTGTACGTTTAGGCATTGAAATTCTCCTTTCGGCTGCTCGTATTCATTAATTCCATAAATCTGTCAAAAAGATGTTTCGAGTCTTCCGGTCCTGGTGATGCTTCTGGATGAAACTGGACGGAAAATGCAGCGTACTTTGTGCTTTTCACGCCTTCAACAGATGAATCATTAAGTGCTTTATGTGTCACTTCAAGACTAGTACCCACGAGTGATTTTTCATCTACTGCATAGCCATGACTTTGAGATGTCAGTTCTGTGCGACCCGTCGTTAAATCTTTTACTGGGTGATTGCCACCCATATGGCTGTTTTTCAATTTCACTGTCTGTGCTCCGCAAGCTATGGCAAACAGCTGATGACCTAGTCCAATTCCGAAGATTGGGGCTTTTCCTAACAAATCTCTAATTGTTTCAACCGTGCCCTCTACATCTTCCGGATTACCTGGCCCGTTTGACAACACAATACCATCTGGTGATAAAGCAAGGATTTCTTTTGTCGAAGTGTTATAAGGTACTACAATCACGTCGCAATCTCTATCGTTTAATTCACGTAAAATACCATGTTTCATGCCGTAATCGATTAGGATAACACGCTCTCCACGGCCAGGGCTTGGATACGGTTTTTTCGTTGAAACGCGAGCAACTAGATCTGTAGGCAAAGTATAAGCTACGGCTTGCTCAACCATTTCTTGCACGTTCACTTCTTCCCCAGCAGCTGTCAAAATACCTTTTAGTGACCCTTTGTCTCGCAACAGCCTTGTTAATTTACGAGTATCGATACCTTGGATTCCAGGAATACCTTTCATCGTCAGCAGTTCGCAAAGTGTCATGATACTGCGGAAGTTAGACGGTTCTTCTGCCAGTTCACGGACAACTACGCCGCTTGCCGCCAGTTCAATTGACTCGTAATCGTCTCGGTTAATACCGTAATTACCGATAAGTGGGTAAGTCATAACAATAATTTGTCCTGCACCTGATGGGTTCGATATGGTTTCTTGATAACCTGTCATTCCTGTTGTGAATACTGTTTCACCGATTGAGGCTGCATCGGAACCAAATGCAATTCCTTCAAAAATTGTACCGTCTTCTAAAATGAGCATTCTTTTTTTCATCATTGTCCATCCTCCCAGACTACTTTTCCACCGAATATTGTTTTCACTGGCCATCCTGTACATGTCCAACCGTCAAATGGTGTGTTCTTGCCATTTGAGACAAATGTCGTCCGGTCTATTTTTTCTTCTTTATTCAAATCGAGGAACACTAGATCTGCAGTAGCACCGACTTCAATTTTCCCATATGGCAATCCGAAGACATCAGCAGGTTTTTTTGTCATCCAATCGATGAGTTGTTGCAATGTCCATATTCCTTCTTTAACAAAGTTCGTATAAAGAAGCGGGAAAGCTGTTTCAAACCCTGTAATGCCGAATGGTGCTTTTGCAAAGCCCGCTGCTTTTTCTTCAGCAGTATGTGGTGCATGATCTGTTGCGATGAAATCGAGCGTTCCATCAAGCAATCCTTCGCGCAATGCGATGAGATCCTCTTTTCCACGTAGCGGTGGATTCATTTTCCAATCTGCATTATCTCCTGGAATATCATCTTCCGATAGAAGAAGGTGATGCGGACTTACTTCTGCAGTAACATGTATACCTGCTTTTTTCGCATCACGTATAACCCTAACGGATTCTTTCGTACTGACATGACAAACATGGTAATGTGCGCCTGCTGCTTCAGCCAGTAAAATATCCCGCGCGATATGGACCGATTCCGCTATTGAAGGGATGCCGGGGAGACCGAGCTCCTTATTGCGTTTCCCCTCATGCATTGCGCCTCCGTAGATGAGCGTATTGTCTTCACAGTGAGCAACAATTGCCATTCCGATTTCTGCAGCATCTTGCATCGCTTCATACATCATTCCTGCCTGTTGCACCCCAACACCGTCGTCAGTGAATGCAAAAGCGCCATGTTCTTTCAATTCTGCAAGATTCGTACGTTCTTTGCCGGCTTCGCGAATTGTAATCGAAGCATATGGAAGTACACGGATTAGCGATTTCTGAGCTATCAACTCATTAACGAAAGTCAGATTTTCTTTCGTATCCGGAACCGGCCTAGTATTCGGCATTGGACAGATTGTCGTGTAACCGCCTTTTGCTGCTGCTAGCGTACCACTTTCAATTGTCTCTTTATGCTCCCCGCCTGGTTCCCGTAGATGCACGTGGACATCAATGAATCCTGGTGCTAGTAAAAGTCCTTGTCCATCGATAACTTGTGCACTCCCGGCAGTTAGTTCCTGGCCTATTTCCGAGATTTTATCGTCAGTCATTTTTACATCTGTCGTAATAAGTTTTCCTTCTTCGTTTAACATCTGAATCCCTTTAATTAGTTTAACCATATTAATTCCTCCCTTTCAAAACTATATCCAACACAGCCATACGTATGTAAACACCATTTTCCATCTGTTTAAAGATTCTAGATTGGGTGCATTCGATGAGTGATTCTGAGATTTCCACTCCTCTGTTGAAAGGTCCTGGATGCATGATGATGGCATTTTTCTTCATCATCTGTGCACGATCTTCTGTTAGACCATATCGTTCATGGTAACTTTCTTCAGTAAAGATTGAGCCTACTCCGTGTCTTTCATGTTGGACGCGGAGAAGCATGACTACGTCATTCGTACCAATCACTTCGTCCCACGAATCAACGCTCTCAAATTCTCCTGCCCATTTAGCTGGACAAAGGAAAGTTACATTGGCTCCGAGTTTTGTCAATGCATCTGCATTAGATCGAGCAACCCGGCTATGTGTAATATCCCCTGCAATTAGTACATTCAGACCTTTAAATGAACCGAACTCTTCCTTGATCGTGAACAAATCCAACAATGACTGCGTCGGGTGCTGACCTGCCCCATCTCCGCCATTTATAATGGATACATTCGTTCTACCAATCAATTGCTTATAGTAACCGTCTTCAGGATGACGGATAACAAGTGCATCTACACCGATTGCTTCAAGCGTTTTCACCGTGTCATAAAGAGTTTCACCTTTTAGTGTGCTTGAGAAATTTGATTCGAATGGCAGTACTCCAAGGTTAAGTTTTTGTTCGGCCATTTCAAAACTCATTTTTGTCCGTGTACTAGGTTCAAAAAACAAGTTACTGACAAAGTATTTCCCGGGCAATTCCCGTGCTCCAAGTTTTTTAAATGTATCTGCACGATCAAGGATAGTCATGATTTCAGCTTCACTTAGATCTTTCATGGATACAAGATGTTGCATTCAGTTTATCCCCCTTTTATTGGTAAGCGACTAAACTCTATGTCAGGATTTTTTAAAAAACGAGCCTTCCCGATAAACGGAAAGGCTCGTTAAGTATGACAATCCTCATCCTTCACTCAGATGGGCGTCTACGAACCTTTCCCTGACTCTCGGGCAGTGTTAAAAGGTTTTCTATTTAGTTTCATCATCCATGCTATCATTCGTTCTGCCTGGTAGCACTAGGTTGAGAAGTACACCGACAATTGCTGCAAGCGCCATTCCTTCAATTTGAAACGTATCATTGAATTTAACGGAGGCTCCCCCTATACCAATTATGAGAATAACAGATGCAATTACCAAGTTTCGCTGATTTCCAAAATCGATTTTATGATCCACTAGCATGCGTAAGCCAGATGAAGCGATAATTCCGAATAGGAGAATTGAAACCCCGCCGAGTACTGCTGCAGGAATTGTAGCGATTAACGCCATTACTTTACCTAGGAACGAGAAAGCTATAGCGAAAACTGCTGCTCCTAGAATTACATATACACTGTAAACTCGTGTCAGCGCTAGAACACCGATATTTTCACCGTAAGTTGTCTTTGGTGGACCTCCGACAAAGCCGCTTATAAGCGTTCCCAGTCCATCACCCAGTAATGAGCGATTCAAACCTGGATTTTTTATATAATCTCTTCCAACAATTCTACCGAGAACGAGCTGATGGCCAATATGTTCTGATATGGTTACGATTGCAATTGGCACCATCAGAGCTAGCAGCGTGGGTGTTATGATGAATTCGTAATGTACTCCGGGTATAAGCATTTCTGGGAATTCGAACCATTTCGCTTCCAAAACTGCTGTAAAATCCAATATCCCGATGAATGCCGAGTAAATGTATCCTGCTATGATACCAATAAGTATTGGCATCAAACTAACAATTCCCTTAAAGAACATGATGCAGATTATTGCAGCTGCAAGTGTCACGATTGCTGCGGAAAAATGAAGCAGGTTGTATACCTTTTCATCCCCGACCTGAATTGTACTTGCCATGCTGACTGCAGTCGATGAAAGTGCAAGTCCTATAACGATGATGACTGGTGCCACTACAATTGGAGGTAAAACTTTCATAATCCAAACATAGCCTGTTTTCCATATTAGCAGTGAAATGATACCGTAGACCAAAGCGACAAACATACTTCCAATCATCGCGCTACCAATGCCACCTGTTTGGGTCGCTACTTGAATCGGGATGATAAAAGCGAATGATGAGCCTAAGTACGCCGGGACTTGGAATCGTGTAACAATGATGAAAACGATTGTCGCAATCCCGCTTGTTAGGAGAGCGATTGCTGGACTTAACCCCACTAGTTGAGGAACTAGTATTGTCGCTCCAAACATAGCAAACATATGTTGTAAACTAAGAATAATCCACCTGGCAGTTGCTGGTTTTTCATGGACATCTAAAACTTTTTCGTTCATAGTCATTTTCCCCCGTACGATGTACTTTATTTACTTTCTAGTCTTCGGGAGATATTCCCATTCGCTTTTATTTAGAATGAATTGAAACGCTATCTTTGCCGTCGGTCTCTTGTACACTGACCACGACCTGCTCATCGTTCGATGTAGGAATGTTTTTCCCTACAAAGTCGGGTCGAATCGGCAATTCACGATGGCCTCGGTCGACAAGTACTGCAAGTTGAATTGTCGCTGGTCTACCTAAGTCCATAACTGCGTCCATCGCCGCACGAACCGTTCTGCCCGTGTATAAGACGTCATCCACTAGGATCACTTTCTTATTTGTCACATCATGCTCAATGTCGACTTGCTGCACGAGAGGTTCGTTGTTACTATGTTTAAGCATTAAATCGTCTCGATATAACGTAATATCAAGTTCACCCGTTTTAATTGGCTTTCCTTCAATAAGCTCGATTTTCTCTGCAAGTCTCTTGGCGAGGTAAGCACCACGCGTCTTGATGCCGACAAGAATACATTCATCAATTCCTTTGTTGCGTTCGATAATTTCATGAGCAATTCTCGTAACTGCCCTGCCGATTGCTTGTTCATCAAGAATATTTGCTTTTTCTGCCATTTGAACATCCTCCATTTCCCATTTTTCACTGTCGATTGTCGATTATAATACCATCCTGAAGCCAAGAGGGTTAAGTGGTTTCTTTTTTTATAAAAAAACCCTCCCAGCCAAGGACGGCGGGAGGGTATACGTGCAGAAATAAATGTACATAGAAACTGCGCGCAGCAGTTTGACTGTACTTCCGTGCAACCTTCCCAGCCTCTCTGGACTGATGTTAAAGGTATCGCTATTCAATTGCTTCGTTCAGTATACAATTCACTCTTCTG
The DNA here is from genome assembly GCF_057669885.1 of Sporosarcina sp. Y1011. Lineage (NCBI taxonomy): Bacteria > Bacillati > Bacillota > Bacilli > Caryophanales > Caryophanaceae > Sporosarcina > Sporosarcina sp. Y1011. The sequence continues at coordinate 215,779 of NZ_JBYHFP010000003.1, forward strand.
TCTTGTCAACACTTTTTCTGACTTTATCAACTAATTCTTTAAAGTCTTCTGGCAGAGGACTGTTAAACTCCAAATACTCGTCAGTTACAGGGTGCTTAAAGCCAACTGTACCTGCATGCAATACTTGTCCATTAAACTCAAGTGTTTTTTTAGGTCCGTATTTCGGATCTCCGACGAGTGGATAACCGATGTATTTCATATGAACTCGGATTTGATGCGTACGTCCCGTTTCCAATTTACATTCGACTAATGTGTAATCACCAAATCGTTCAAGTACTTTAAAATGTGTTACGGCATGTCTTCCTTTATCGACAATCCCCATGCTTTGACGCTCACGTGGGTCACGGCCAATCGGAGCATCGATGGTTCCATTATCATGAGGTATATGACCATGAACAAGTGCAGTGTATACACGCGTTACTGTCCGTTTAACAAGCTGGTCGACCAATGATACGTGCGCTTTATCATTTTTTGCGACCATCAACAGGCCTGAAGTATCCTTATCAATTCTGTGGACAATACCTGGACGGAGCACACCATTTATACCTGAGAGATCCGTACAATGATGCATTAGTCCATTAACAACTGTTCCTGACGGATGACCCGGCGCGGGATGGACAACCATTCCGCGCGGTTTGTTGACAACGAGGACATCTTTATCTTCATAGACAATATCAAGATTGAGGTTTTCTGCAACGACGTCGAGTTCTTCCGGTTCAGGTTCATCCACTGTTACCGTATCACCTAGTTTTACTTTATAATTTGGTTTCACTTGCGTACCGTCTACAAGAACAAAGCCATCTTTCAGCCATGTTTGAATTTGTGTACGTGACCATTCTGGGTTGACTTCCGACAACGCTTTGTCAATACGACTTCCCTTGTGTTCTTCAGTTATTTCGATTTCAATTATTTCCATACCTACACCTTTTTCTTGTTCTTTTTTTCATCCATAATTATATGAATGATGATGATAACCACGCCGACTGTCAATGCCGCATCCGCCACGTTAAAAATGGGGAAATCATAATTGATAACCGGAATCATGACATCGACGAAATCGACAACTTCCTTGCGCCATAGACGATCAATGAAATTCCCAATTGCCCCGCCAAGCAAAAACATTAGACCAATACCGAAGAGCGGTTGACCTTTCGCTTCTTTATGAAAGTAATAAATGATGCCGCCTGCAACTACAACTGTGACAATATAAAATAACCACATTTGACCTTCGAGCATTCCCCATGCCGCTCCCCTGTTGCGGTGAGATAAAAGCCCCAAATAAGGTTCTACAATACTGATTTTTTCACCAAGCTCCATATTTTTAACGACAAGCCATTTAGTAATCTGATCTAAAATAATGACAAATGCCGCCAATCCGTAATAAATGAACAATCCAAATACCCCCGTCCGACAGATTACGTACTATTTTACCACATAGACACCTATATGAGCGCGTTTCAACACTAAAAAAAGCCGCTGCAGCAAGCTTAATAAAAAGACTGCAGCGGCGGCTTTCAATTTAACCTGTCTTACGAATAATGCTCTATCACAACTTCTGCACAACGCGTACATAGTGTTGGATGTGTTTCGTCAGTTCCGATTGTTTCGGAAATTGTCCAGCAACGTTCACATTTTTCACCGTCTGCCTTTTCAACAAGAACACTTACCGCATCCAGTTTCAAAGTACCTTCAGGCATGTTGGCAATATCACCTTCAGCAAATTGCGATACGATGAAGAATTGTGCGAAATCGATATCATCCGCCGCGAATACATCTTTCAGGTTTTCAGGAACAGCAACCGTTACTTTCGCTTCAAGCGACTTCCCGATTACTTTACCATTCCGCGCTTCTTCAAGCGCCTTAAGTACATTGTCACGGACAAGCATCAAGGTAACAAAACGTTCACGCAAAGCTTGTGCTGTTTCGCCAAGATCTTGCGCATCAGGCATATCTGTAAGCTGAATACTTTCCTCATCCTTATGTTCAACAAATGCCCACATCTCATCGGTTGTATGCGGAATAATTGGCGTCAATAATTTCAACAGCGAAATCAATGTTTCATACATCACTGTTTGCATTGCGCGACGATGAGGATGATCTGCACCTTCGATATAGACAACATCTTTCGCAATATCAAGGTAAAACGAGCTCAATTCACCCGTACAGAAGTTATTTACTGCATGATACACATTTGCAAATTCATAATTGTCATACGCTTCACGTACTTCTTTAATCATATCCTGCAACTTCACATAAACAAATTTGTCTACTGTACGCAAATTTTCAAATGCGACTGAGTCGGTTGCCGGATTAAAGTCCGATGTATTCCCGTGAAGGAAACGTAGTGTATTACGGATTTTTCGATATACTTCAGAAACTTGTTTGAAATTAGAATCCGACACTCTGACGTCCGCTGTATAGTCAACAGAAGATACCCATAGACGAAGAATGTCTGCACCCAGCTGATTCATCACTTTCGCAGGAACGATGACGTTACCGATTGATTTACTCATTTTACGTCCTTCGCCATCCAGTGTGAAACCATGGCTTAGCACACCTTTATAAGGCGCATGGCCATTAATCGCAACACTCGTCGTAAGGGATGAATTGAACCATCCACGATATTGGTCAGATCCTTCAAGATAGAGGTCAGCCGGATAGACAAGATCATCTCGTTCTACGAGTACACCCTGATGCGTCGAGCCTGAATCGAACCAGACGTCCATAATGTCTGTCTCTTTTGTGAAAAGACCGTTCGGACTTCCAACGTGTGTGAAACCTTCTGGAAGTAAATCTTTAGCATCACGTTCGAACCAAATGTTTGACCCGTTTTCACGGAACAGTTCCGAAACGTTGGCAATTGTTTCATCCGTAATGATTGGTTCTCCATTTTCAGCATAAAATACTGGAATTGGTACTCCCCATACACGCTGACGTGAAATACACCAGTCGCCGCGGTCGCGAACCATGTTAAATAGTCTTGTTTCACCCCATGATGGCGTGAATTTCGTGTTTTTTATCGCATCAAGCAGTTCTGAACGGAACGATTCGATTGAAGCAAACCATTGTGAAGTCGCTCGGTAAATAACCGGTTTTTTCGTACGCCAGTCATGTGGATACGAGTGAGTGATAAATGATAACTTTTGAAGTGAGCCCACTTCTTTGAGCGCTTCAGTAACTGCTTTGTTTGCATCTTCATAAAAGAGCCCTTCAAAGCCAGGTGCCTCATCCGTCATAACGCCACGGTCATCAATTGGTGAAAGCGCATCAATTCCGTATGACTTAGAAACATAGAAGTCATCTTCCCCGTGACCCGGTGCTGTATGGACACACCCCGTACCAGCTTCAGCTGTGACGTGTTCACCGAGCATGATAAGTGAGTCGCGATCATACAATGGGTGTTTGGCAATGACACGGTCTAGCTCAGTACCTTTTAGTTCACGTTCAACCGCATAATCTTCCCATCCGAGCTCTTCAGCTACAAATGTAAGTAAGTCTTTAGCGATTAGGAATTTCCCTTCTCCTGTTTTAACAATGACGTATATAAATTCAGGATGGACAGAAATTCCCAAGTTTGCAGGAATCGTCCACGGAGTCGTCGTCCAGATTAAGAAATTAACATCTTCATCAATCACACCAAGTCCATCTTTAACAGGGAAACTAACATAAATAGATGGAGATTTCTTGTCTTGGTATTCGATTTCTGCTTCAGCTAGTGCAGATTCACTCGAAGGAGACCAGTAAACCGGTTTTAGTCCTTTATAGATATAACCTTTTTTTGCCATTTCTCCAAAAACCTGAATTTGACGCGCTTCAAATGATGGCTTCAGCGTGATATATGGGTTATCCCAATCGCCCCTTACACCAATCCGTTTAAACTGGCTACGTTGGCTGTCAATCTGACTAAGTGCATATTCTTCACACATCTTGCGGAATTCAGCTACAGACATTTCTTTTCTCTTTACACCTTTGTTAACTAATGCCTGCTCAATCGGTAGTCCATGTGTATCCCAACCTGGAACGTATGGAGCATGGAATCCTGACATTGACTTGTGGCGGACAATCATATCCTTCAACACTTTGTTCAAAGCGTGGCCCATATGGAGATCGCCATTTGCATATGGAGGACCGTCATGTAAAACAAAAAACGGGCGACCCTCAGTTCGTTGTTGTACTTTTTTATAGATGTCCAACTCTGCCCATTTCTCTTGCATTAAAGGCTCTTTGTTAGGTAAGTTTCCTCGCATTGGGAACTCTGTTTTTGGCATAAGAAGTGTATCTTTATATTCCATATTGTTTTCCTCCTTTAAAATTGAAAAGCGTAATCAGTTCGCACATTTAAAAAACGCAAATTACCCAGAATCCAAGTTCAGCCAACGACTTTCGTAGATTTTCCGAGCAACAAAAAAAATCCCCACCCCTAAAAAGGGACGAAGAATTAATCTCGCGTTACCACCCTACTTGCAGCAAACGAATTTGCTACCACTCAGACACCATAACGGGGTGTGTCCGGGATTACGTAAATCATTCCGTAATCCGGCTCAAGAGTGATCTTCATTCCCAATTTGTTGACCGGGCTTCCACCATCCCCGGCTCGCTGTACACAATTTTGGAAAGTACTTTCTCTTTCAACGCCTGTTCTAAATATATGCATATAATTATATGTGTGCATTAAGACCAAAGTCAAGTTTACTTACGAATCTAGGTCAGCAACCATTTCTAAGCGTTCTGCGTCGATTTCATATTCAAGCAAAACATCCCAGTCATCTGACTGGATAAGGTCAAGTTGCGCTTCAATAAGCATTTTAAACCGCGCACGGAAAACCTTCGATTGTTTTTTAAGATCTTCTACTTCCACAGAAATCTGGCGTGCACGTGAAAGTGCTTCATTAACGATTCGATCCGCATTTTTTTCAGCTTCTTTGATTATCAATTTCGATTCTTTCATTGAGTTACGTCGTACATCCTCCGCAGCTTCTTGGGCGATAAGAATTGACTTATGAAGCGTTTGTTCAATTGTGTTAAAGTGGGAAACTTGTTCCGTTGATTGTTGTAAACTGGCTTGTAATGTTTTGTTTTCCGCAAGAACGTTTTCATAGTCTTTCATGATTTGTTCCAGGAATTCGTTTACCTCATCTTCATTATATCCACGGAACTTGCTTGCAAACTCTTTATTATGTATATCAAGTGGTGATAAAGCCATTTAAAGCATCTCCCTTTTAACGTATTCATTCTCTATTATACATGTTGGAACATCAGATGACAGTTCTTTTTTAAAACTATTGTCTGATAAAGTGAAACTTCAATTAATGGAGATTCTTCATTCCATAGATTGTAAAAGAACTCAGATTACGAACGCCGCGTGATGGTTAAGTCTTAAAGTAGGAGGCATACTGCCCGTTGATGAAGAATAATTCATTCTAACTTCCCAACGACGAGTCTGATTTTATCTTTGCGGGTTCTTCCTTCAATTGCAATCACTTTAAAACGACCTGAACCTCTAATTGATATCATATCCGATTCTTGTAGTTCAAAAGTGGGTTGATCACGTATAGCCCAGTTCACTTTCACTTTTCCACTATGTATAAGTGAAGCAGCTTTCGGGCGTGCAACATTCAAAAGAGCCGCCGTTACAACATCGAGTCTTAAGGAGCTGACAATATACATTTCCTCTGTCCATGTATCTGTCGTGTCTATCCAATCTTCAGAATTATGACTTTCTTCAACCGTCACTTTCGCTTTTCCAATCGATATAAAGTTCGCAGTCATATAATCATTTAACTCGTCCACAACCGCAAACTGTACCTCATCATTATCCACTCGAATGTCTCCAAACTTCGAACGATCAATGCCTAATGACATCATCGAACCAAGAATATCCTTATGATCTAGGGACAGAAACTTTGAAGCGTATTTGACATTGAACATGGCGATACGATAATCATCCATTTCCGGTACAAAATAATCAGGGTAAATAAGAACTCTTCTACGTTCCGCATCAGGAAATGCGCCACTCGATCCGACAACTAAACTAGAACTTCCCGCGAGCGATTCAACAATACGTAGCTGCCTTGGATCTAAGAATCCTGTTAATTTAGGTGAATACGTATCCTCCACTTCACGAATCCAGCCTATTGCCGTTTCGATGAAAGGTTGTTCGTCTTTTCTAAAGTGTTGTAATATTGTTTCCATTTGTTTCTCTCCTTATAGAAAAATCCTCACATAAGTGAGGATAACATAATCATTTTATATACTTCAAAAATCCCCTTTGAGATTAAGCTCAAAGCGAATAAACCTACGATTGGTGAAATATCAATCATACCTAGTGATGGAATGAACTTTCTGAAAAAACCTAAATAAGGCTCTGCAATCTTTTCAAGCATTTTACCAAACTTAGTTTCACGTGAAGCTGGTACCCAAGACATAAGGATATATATAATAAGTAGTATTGAGTAAATTTGAATTAGCCATGCTATACCTCTATAAAGTAATGTTATGATCTCTGCCATTCTATTCCGTACACCTCATTCAATTTCTATCTTTCAAAATAATCGGATATTGCGCCATCAACTTCTACATTTTCAGGAACGCATAGGAAAATATCCGTCCCAATCCGTTGAATGTCTCCGCCTATTGCATAAACTGTACCGCTCAAGAAATCGACAATTCGAATTCCCTGGTCCCGTTCGATTCGCTGTAAATTCACTACAACAGCGCGTTTATTTTTCAAGTGTTCGGATATATCTTGGGCTTCTGCATAAACACGTGGTTCGATAAGAACGACTTTTGAAGACTTCTGGAGACTTTGCAAGCTGACGACCGTAGCAGATTGCTGTGGTTCTCCGGTTGTTTGTTTTCGGGCAGGTACTCTGCGAGGTTGCTCTTGTACTGGTCGCTGTTCTTCACGACTCGGTTGTTCTTTAACGTCGCCTTCTTCATCTTCCAGATAAAACCACTTCTCAAATCTATTTTTGATGCTCATGTTTCTCCCCCGCTTTCTGCTCCGACTAGTGCGGTACCGATTCTAACATGGGTTGCCCCTTCTTCAATAGCGACTGTGAAATCGTTCGACATTCCCATTGATAGTTGAGTACAAGGTGCATGTGTCAGTTCTTTAACTGAGATGCTGTCTCTAAGTTCCCTTAATGAACGGAAAACTGTACGGATTGCATTCATATCCTCAGTGAATGGAGCCATTGTCATAAGGCCTATAATTCGGATTTTATCAAAAGCCGCAGCTTCATCAATGAAGCTTTCAAGCTCATCTGGCATGACACCAGATTTAGTTGTTTCACCAGAGACATTCACTTGAATAAAACACTCGATTGTATGGTTTGCACGCTTTTGAATCTCTTTTAGTAAACTAAGTCTGTCTACTGAATGTAAGTAATCAATCTTGTTTATGATATCTTTTACTTTTCGACTTTGAACATTACCAATAAAATGCCATATCGCATCTTTTTGAATTGTTTCCTGCTTCTCAAGAAGAACTTCGGGACGATTTTCACCCAGATGTTGAATACCTGTTTCCAAAATTTCAGAGGTTCTTGCTACCGAAACTTCCTTTGTGACGGCAACGACCGTTATTTCCGATCTTTTTCGACCTGCTCGATCACACGTAATTTGTATAATTTGTTCAATTTCTTCTATCCGACTTTGAAGGTTTTCCATAATTATCACTACTTTTCATATATCTTTCATTTCATTGTACCAACCTAGCCCGTACATATCAATTATAAATCATTTTTCTGATACCTTTTTACCTACAAGTACGATATCTTTTCCTATTGTTGTAATGTCTTTTAGATTGACACTTTTGGTATCTTTGTCTTTTCCATCAAAAAAACTGCTTCGATCTCCACCTCCGACAAGCAATGTTTCGACTTTTCCCGTAACAATATCAATTGTGGCATCTTGAACAAAACCTAGGAACGAACCCTTAGTTGCATCAATAACTTCTTTTTTTTGCATTTCTGAAAACTTCATAAAACCCCTCCTATGATTGAATATATGCACACGAACAAAAAAATAACGCAATGCAATCGCTGCATTGCGTTACTATTATCAATTCTGTTCCATTCCTTCTCGTATCGTTTTAACTGCACTCTTCTCTAATCTTGATATTTGCGCTTGAGAAATGCCCAATTCTTTTGCAATTTCCGTCTGCGTCTGTCCCAAATAAAATCGTTTGGATAGGATGGATTGCTGCCTTTCATCCATTGATGATACCGTTTCTTTTACAGATACATATGTCAACCATCGCTCTTCTGAAACGGTTTTGTCTTGTATCTGATCCATCATGAACACCGGATCCCCACTGTCTCCATTCATAGGTTCATGAAGTGACATGGGATCTTGAATTGCGTCCAGTGCAAATAATATATCGTCCGCAGGAATCCCTGTTGCATCTGACAAATCTGAAATTCGCGGTTCTCTTTGATTGTCGTTAATGAATTGTTCTTTGGCTCTGATGGCCTTATACGCAATGTCTCGTAATGATCTAGATACCCGTATTGAATGATGGTCACGCAAATGTCTCTTTATTTCTCCGATAATCATTGGGACTGCGTAAGTTGAAAATCTGACGTTATGTTTCAAATCAAAATTGTCAATCGATTTAAGTAAGCCAATGCAGCCGACTTGAAATAAATCATCCGCCTGTTCTCCCCTGTACGCGAACCTCTGAACTAAGCTAAGGACAAGACGCAAATTACCAATAACAAGTTCTTCTCTTGCTGAATGATCTCCACTTTGAAGCCTGACAAACGTTGCTTTCATCACATCATTTGTTAGTAATGGCAATTCGGACGTATCAATTCCACAAATTTCTACTCTAGTACGTACCATTCGCTTTTCCTCCGCATTCTGTAGATGACTGTACAAGATAGTCTGTCCGCAGTTGTCCAGAATATGCGGGAATCCGCTTCGCCAATTTCAACCATTATGCAATGGGTTGATTTAAACTTTCACGTAATTCCGAGATTATTTTCTTTTCAAGTCGGGAAATATAAGATTGTGAAATCCCAAGCAGTTCTGCAACTTCTTTTTGTGTCATTTCCAATTGTCCTGTCAAGCCAAATCGGCATTCCATAATATAGCGCTCCCGTTCGTCAAGGCTCGTAATCGCCTCAATCATGTGTTGGCGTTCTATTTTCTTTTCTACGTCATCAATGATAATGTGCTCATCTGTGCCGAGTATATCCGACAATAGCAATTCATTTCCGTCCGCATCTGAATTGAGCGGCTCATCAAAAGATATTTCTGACCGCGTCTTATTCGTTTTACGGAGATGCATTAGAATTTCGTTTTCAATACAACGGGATGCGTAAGTAGCCAATTTGATATTTTTGTCAGTTTTAAATGTTTCAATCGCTTTTATAAGTCCGATAGCACCGATGCTGATAAGATCCTCGATATGTGTATTGGTGTTATCAAAGCGACGTGCGATGTAGACAACAAGGCGAAGGTTTTTTTCTATAAGCCTATCACGCGCATTCATATCGCCTTCCATGAATGCTTTGATTGTTTCAGCTTCTTCTTCCCGTGTTAATGGCTTTGGAAGAGATTCGTGTCCTCCAATATAGTATGTGCCATTTTTCTTTTTAAAAAAACTGGCAATAACCGACATCCACTTCTTTAGTTCATGTAGCATAAGCAGTTCCCCTTTCCCCATTTAATATATCCATTGCGGATACGTGCAAAATAGCCTCAGCACCATCAGGATAACGGCGGTCATTTTTAGTCACGACTATATAACCTGGTTGCATTGTATCTCCATCACCAAGCACCCATCTATCGAACCTGAAACCGACAGCCCAGGACTGTCCCTGAAGAGTGACCAAACGAATTAACCGTATTTGTTTTTGATAAGCTTTCGGAAATGCAGACATTGAGGGTGTACTTTGTGGATCCCAAGCAAGAAGCGGTTCTAGTAGATCTTTCGGAATATGTCTTTCAAGCACTTTAAATGATACAAAGTGAACTGGAGCTCCGGACAACGGCTCAGTACAACCGTTCCCTGAATCGATGAACACATCAATTTCAATATTTGCATTCCATATGTTCAACATGGAAGACTTACGAAGCTCCGATACATGGCGAGCAGTTCTGACATCTAGCCACTTCTTTTTCATGAAGTATAGGGAGACATATGCCACAATCGCATAAGTTAGAACGTTTATTGAAGAACTGAACATGTTGATGCGATAGTGAAAAGCGGTAAGTAAACCACCTGCAAATACTGCACCGATTAAAACCATAACCGAGGACTTTTTCCAAATACCAAAGTTTCTTCCAAATGCACAGAAAGTCATACAAATAAAGGAAAAAATTAAAGTGACGATTGAAGATGGCAAGATGGTGACAGCCAAAGCACCTACAAAAGCGGCTAACACTAGTCTTCTGCGAGCGGCTTGGACGTTTCCTGCCTTGTTAGCGAATGAAAGGATAGCATAATTGAACAGCATATTCACTCCGACAATGAGTTCTCCGTACATAAACCGCCCTCCCTGAAAACAACGATATCATCTATGCCATGAAATGTTTGTCGGAACGAGGGTAAAGGAAAAAAAAGAAATCGACAGAATTCGATTTCGGTTTTCTGTACATATGGTTGTTTACTGAATAACTGGGTTCTTTGTCAAATAACGTTGGTGAGGAATTTCAGCCGCCTATAATTGATTTTTTTATTTGTCGCCGGACTTTCCAGAAAGTCAGTAAAACTGATTTTTTACGGCAGTCCTTTATTATATAGGTTTCCAAATATCTCGTTGCTTTCCGTTCCAGATAGACGCGTCCGCTCGGAACGGAAATCAGCGTGTAGTAGGATTCTTTAGTTCAATTTATATTAATAAAAAAATGACGTAAGTGAAATTTTATCCCTTTCTCCTGCTTTGTGGAGATGGGGATTTTCTTTCACCAACGTCATATATTGTACAACCAATAGTTGTGGATTGTTTATAGATTTCCACACAAAAAAGCTTACCAAAAAATGCAATTGCATTTTTGGTAAGCTTTTAATTTCTCATTATTATCTGCGTCGATTACGTAAGAAAGTGGGAATATCGAGCGCGTCATCTTGATGATTATTTTGAGGTTGGCGTGGAGGTTCCTGTTGTTGGAACTGTGGCGCTTCCTCCCTGCGTTCCCGCGTTGGCGGTTGTTGTACAGGAGGTTGTTGTTGTTGTTGTTCACGTGCCTGTGGACGTCCTGCACCGAAACCAGCGCTTCTAGACGGACGTGATACCGTTAGTTGCTCTTCGGTAAATCCAGTTGCAATGACTGTAACAATAATCTCGTCTTTCAAGTTATCATTGATGACCGATCCGAAAATCATATTCACATCTTCATCTGATGCTGAAGCTACGATATCTGCAGCTTCCTGCACTTCGAACAAACTCAGGTTAGAGCCACCTGTGATATTCATAAGTACGCCTTTGGCACCGTCAATCGATGTTTCAAGTAGAGGACTCGAGATAGCCTTTTTCGCAGCTTCTGACGCACGATTTTCTCCCGTTGACATACCGATTCCCATTAGAGCAGAACCTTTATTGGACATAATTGTTTTAACATCCGCAAAGTCCAAGTTAATAAGTCCAGGTACAGCGATCAAATCAGAAATACCTTGTACCCCTTGACGAAGTACATTATCAGCCTCGCGGAAAGCTTCCAACATAGGTGTATTTTTGTCTACGATTTCTAGTAACTTATCATTTGGAATGACTATTAGCGTATCGACAGATTCTTTCATTGCCGTAATACCACCGATTGCCTGTGTCTGGCGTTTGCGACCTTCAAATGTAAATGGTCTTGTTACGACTCCGACCGTCAGTGCACCAAGATCCTTCGCGATTTGTGCGATGACCGGAGCAGCACCCGTTCCGGTTCCTCCACCCATACCTGCAGTGACAAAGACCATATCCGCTCCACGCAATGCCTCTTCCAGCTGCTCTTTACTTTCTTCAGCGGCTTTTTTACCAACTTCTGGATTTGCACCCGCTCCAAGTCCGCGTGTCAGTTTACCACCAATTTGCAACTTCACTTCTGCAGTAGAAAGATTCAAAGCTTGCGCATCTGTGTTTACTGCAATAAATTCGACTCCCTGTACCCCATGTTCAATCATTCTATTTACAGCATTGTTCCCACCGCCACCTACACCAATTACTTTAATGACGGCTAACGCGTCAACATTTGTGTCAAATTCCAGCATCGTTTCTCCTCCTAATCCATTACATACAATTATTTAATACCCTTATTCGAAGAAATTATCGAAAACTCTTTTAGCCTTATCCATTAATCCTGGTTTCTTCTCCTTGCTGCGTTCTGCCGACTTTTTCTTATTAACAGGAGCCGCCGAATGACTTTCGGATTCTACTGTCGGTGAATCTGGCACATGGCCAAAATAAGAATCTTGCATATGCGCATAACGGATAAGACCAACCGCTGTCGTATACATCGGTTCTCTAACACCGATATATTCAGGTGTATGAATTCGAACTCTCGTTTTCAGCACATGTCTGGCAAGTTGAAGTAAACCATCCATTTTCGTTATTCCACCGGTCAACACGACACCACCGGGTAGATCCCGTACACCCATCCGATACAGTTCTTCAAGGATGAGATCGAAAAGTTCCTCAAGCCGTACACCGATGATTTCTGATATGTATCGTTGACTGTATTGATCTTTTGAATCAGCACCGATCACAGGTACTTCAAACAACTCATCATCAGATGCATCATCAGAGAATGCATGTCCATACTGGTGTTTAATTTTTCTTGCTTGTTCGGTTGGGGTTTTTAAAATAATTGATAAATCCTTTGTAATATGATCCCCACCCACAGGGATAACAGCTGTCGACATGAATCTGTTTTGACCGAAAATCGAAACTGTCGTAGACCCGCCGCCAATATCAATGTAAGCAGTACCATGGTTTTTTTCATCATCCGTTAATGCGAATGTACCAGCCGCAAGCGGTTGTAGGTAAATTTCGCGTATCACAAGTCCTGCACGTTCTACACAGCGTAATATATTATGAACCAATGTTTTTGATGTAGTAATTAGCGTGCCGTCCATTTCCAAACGTACACCTATCATTCCACGTGGATCCGTTATTTCATCATAATCGTCAACAATGAATTGTTTTGGAATAATATTAACAATTTCTCGTTCAGGTGGAACAGACATAACTTGTGCTGATTTCATGACTCGATCCAGATCATCGTCAGTGATTTCACGATTTTCCGAGTTAACTGCAACAACGCCTTTGACATCCTGTAATAGTACGCCATTTGCAGGTATACCAAGTATGACTTCACGAATTTGCATTCCTATCATTCTTTCAGCCTGTTCTACAGCTTTTCGGATAGTCTGAACGGTTGCATCTATATCGATAATTGTTCCTTTTCGGATTCCCGCGGATTGTACATTACCAACTCCGATAACATGTAGGGATCCACCATCTACTTCTCCGATTAATACTTTAACCGATGAAGAACCTATATCAAGTGATACATATAGTTCTGATTGGCTCAATTGCTGGCACCTCCCATATCAACTCTTAACTCCCATTCTATTGTATCAGGAGCGTATTGTCTAAATATTTTCGACATACTTTGTTCAAACCCTTTCATTACAATACATTAGTATTTGAAATCTTACCTCGTTCTGTCCACTTTACAAGTAAAATTCTTCTAATGACGGCGATATTTTGGAATAACCTGACCCCGAAGGCAAAGATTGCTGCCAGGTACAGATCGACTCCAAGGTGCACTCCTAGAAATGCCAGTGCTGCCGCTAGAGCGATGTTAAAGAAGAATCCCGATACGAACACCTTGTCATCGTATACTTGCTGTAAATGCGCCCTAATGCCTCCAAATAACGTATCTAAAGCGGCAAGTACTGCAATTGATAAATAATTATCATATATTTGTGGAATTTGAATGTCTGACAAGAGTCCAAGCGAAATTCCAATTATGAGACCGAGTATAGGTAACCACATGAGTCATTCCCCTTTCGGCAATTCTTCTAAAAATTGATTATCAAATCTGTCTGGATAGCCTCGTATCTCAAGATCCATTTCGGGTTTCCCTACCTCGAGGATTAAATCGTCGATATAAAAGTCATCATGAATGGTCGAAGCCAATAAATAATTATACAACTTTTCACTTTCCGTAAACGTCGGGGAAATGATTTTAATGGTAAACGGGGGGGTAGATACATTTAGTCCATTTACAGTTGTCATGCCGTTAATATCCCTGATTGAACTCAATATCGTAAACCGCTTACCATCTATTTCATAAGTAAGCCCATTAAACCTATTTAGCTCATTGACAAAACGTGTTAGCAAATCAGGTGATATCCCCGTTATCGGAATCCCAAATGCCACACTTTCCGGTGAAGGCTTCACCTTGATAACAACGCCAGGACCTTGAATGTCCGTGACGCCCGCTTGACGATAGAGCTTGTCCACTGTTTGGGTTAAGGCTGTCCCAGTATTTTCATCGTTCAACGATTTGTATGTAATAATCGTTTGGTCCAATTCACGAATTTCAGACAGCAGTTCAGAATGAAATTGCTTTTCAGTTGCCAAGTCTTGACGGATTGCCCAAATATCCCTCGTATCCCTTTCTTCAGGACTTTTCAACGAATTGAATTGGACGGCAGACATGAATCCAACTAGGAGCAGGATTAAGGTAAATCTCCAATGTATTTTCTTCATCCGTCCAACCTCCTTTCGGATCCTCCTAGACCGTTATTCAACCTTCGTCCAGTAATGCCGATAGTTGAATATCTTTTAATTGTTCAGTTGTAACCACAATGTTATCCCGAATTAAACTGTCAATTACACCGCCTTTTAAATGGAGCGCGGATGCCAGTACATTCATATCCCCAATTGCTTCTATAACGAATGGTGCAGGGAATGTCTTGCCGTCCACCGTAATAACTGGTCCTGTGCATTTGATGTAAGAGTTTGATGTTATTCTTTGCCCATTTATCGCTAATCCTTGCGCTCCAGAAATCCTAAGTTCATTAACAACCCGAAGAATATGGCTTTCATGAACAATATAATCATTCGGATTCTGTTCAACCGGATCGTAATCGGCATCTTTCATGGTAATTTTGACACCTTGTCCGGCAGCAGGGATTACGCCAAGCAGCAAGCGGAGATCTTTGGCTTCTTCCACGAGATCGGCATGATTTTTCTCCCCTGTAGAGAATGAACGTTCATACTCACGTATCTCTTCCTGCTTAGCGGCGATTTCATCTGTCAATTCCTTATTCCGTTCCTGCTGACTAATTAAATTTTCCCGGTAATCCTCTTCTTTTATAAATGCAGGTGATTTAAAATTTGCGTCCTCCTGATTTATACCAAGAGTCCGATATGAAAACGCGAGAATGAAACCGAGTACGAGAAAGACAACAGAAAAAAGTATCCTCCTACCCCTCTTCTTGTAATCCTCATTAGTCTTCTTCGCCAATCGTATCCTCCTCCTCAATTAACCCGTACACTTTGCTGAAGGGAGTGAAAAACGTGCCGACTTCCATGTCTATTACACCTTTTTCATAGTCGTTCAATTGTGCAGTGATGTCGGGATAATAAGACATCTTTTCAGCGAAAGTTGAGATGAAGGCACGGACTTCAAATCCATCATCCATATAGATTGTAATACTATCCGTATCTGACTTATCTCCAGTGAATATTATTTCGGAAATGGAATGGAAGACTTCGTCGTCCATTTTTAACAATTGCTTTGTCATCCTTTTCCGTATTTTGGAAGACTTGAAGTTGTTCAAAACTGGAGATTTCGCATCTGGAAGCAACAATTCGTTCGGAAATGTCTCCCCACTTTCCAGCAGAAGACTATATTGCCCTGCGTCTTCCATATAAGCAACAGTCTCCCACTCAGTCACAGCGATTTCAACATTTCTAAACCATTTCCGAGACACCGAGACTTTTTCTACACCGATAATCTTCTCCATTGACTCTTCAACTTCCCCCGTATTGAAGCTCCAGATAGACTTGTCCTTTAATAAACCGCTTTGTTCCTTATAAAATTCCGGTTGTTGGAGAACCGCTCCAGTTACAGTAATCTCTTCTACCTTACTAAGTGGTGATTGGAAGTAAAGGATAGCCAGGAGCGCAAGGATGAACACGGTCAACATGAAAAGGAATTTTTTATTCGTTTTCTTGCGGCGTTTTTCCCGCATGGATGGAATTCGCTCTTCAATATCGATGACTTTGTCCATTTCGGCTCCTCCTTTATCATGACGATTTTTTTACAACTGTAAAATGCATAATTGTTCCAGCCGCTATCCAGGTAGTCATTAATGACGACCCTCCGTAGCTGATAAACGGCAAGGTGACACCGGTGACAGGCAATAGCCCAGAAACGACGCCGACATTTAAGAAGGTTTGAAAGATGATCATGGAACCCATGCCTGCTACCATTAAAAATGCATATTTACCTTTCGTCCTGATTGCTATTCCGAAAGTTGCTGCCAAAAGGACACCGAACAGGAACAAAACCACCGCGGCTCCAATAAATCCCGATTCTTCTGCAATTATTGAGAAAATGAAGTCATTTTGGGGCTCCGGCAAATAAAGATACTTCTGACGGCTATTCCCGTAACCATGACCAACCAACCCTCCTGGTGCAATGGCAAATAACGACTGAATCCCTTGAAAACCCGTACCAAGCGGATCATTCCAGGGATCAATGTAAGATTTAATGCGATCTAACCTGTAAGGTGCAGCGGCAATCAACGCGATAAAAGCACCTATTCCACCCAATCCTAAAAACATGAAAAAACGAAGCGGATATCCTGCAATAAACAGAATAACAAATGCAGAGACAATCATTATGACGGCGGAGCCTAAATCTGGTTGCAACATGATTAAAGCGGCCGGCAAGAGTATCACCCCGATATGACTAAACTGGAAAACTCTTTTTCCAGTCGAATTAGCGATACTACAAGCTAGTTTTCCGATCAATGCGACTTTGATGAATTCTGCCGGTTGGAGACTGAATGGTCCAAATGCAATCCAACTTTGGGAGCCGTTTCGTACTGCGCCGATTCCAGGTATAAGAACCGCAATGAGTAATAAAATCATCGCAATATAAAATACCGTCCACGTTTTCGGGTTCGATGTTAGTGGACTTTTCATGATAATGAGTCCAATTCCAATAGATACCGCCATATAAATGACTTGTTTTACAATGAAAGGTGAGGAATCAGCATAATGGACAGCTCCCCAATAAGAACCGGCGGAATGGACAAAAGCCAATCCGATGAGCGACAGCGTCACGGCAGAAATAATAAAAGACGTTTTCAACTTAGCTTCCAGTGAACGCATCCTTCCGCAAATTTGCTAGATCAAGCAAGGATTTTTATTAAATCCCATGCGAATAGCATTTAATCATTTAAAAACCTACAATTTCATGACTGCACTTATGAATTGATCGCCCCGGATTTCAAAATCAGGGTATTGATCCCAACTTGCGCAAGCCGGTGACAGTAGAATAATATCGCCTGTCTCTGAAAGCGGATATGCTTTTCGTACTGCATCTTTCATATCTTCAGCTGGAATAATAACTGAGACATCACAGGATGCTGCAAACTCTGAAAACTTCTCTGCGGTCTCTCCGACTACAATGACTGATTTCACATTTGTCATGTAGGGTCTTAACTCTTCAAATGATTGACCTCGATTCAGTCCCCCCGCAATCAGGATAGTGGGGACATTGAAAGCTGCCAAAGCACTTTTTGTAGCAAGCGTGTTCGTTGCTTTCGAATCATTATAAAACTTTCGTCCATGTAATTCTTTCACAAACTGCATTCGATGTCGTACACCTGTAAAGGAACTTAGAACACTTTCGATTGCTGATTTATCACAACCTAATAGAATAGCTGCAGCAGTTGCCGCAAGAATATTTTCTAGATTATGCTGTCCAGGTAACTTGATGACGGAACGCTTTACATAAAGTTCCCCATTCCAGTATATTTGCTGATCGTCAGCTGATATTCCATGCTCTTTTTTTCCAGTTAGTGAAAAAGGAATTTTCCTAGCACTTGAACGGGCAGCATACTTACTCAGTTCCGGCTGATCATCATTGAATATAAGATAATCTTGCTCTGTTTGATTTTTTGATATTCCATACTTTGCTTCCGCGTATGCTTCAGATGTCCCATGGTAATCTATATGTGAGTCATATAAATTTGTCCAGATGGCTATTTCAGGGCGGAATGACTCTGTTCCCATTAGTTGAAATGAAGATGCTTCAAGAACAATAATGTTTTCCTTCGTAGCTTTCTCTGCGACAGTGCAAGAGACTGTTCCGATGTTGCCAGCAATCAATGGATGTTTACCACCAATACTAAGCATATGGTACAGCAAAGTCGTCGTCGTTGTTTTACCATTGGATCCTGTAATTCCGACGATTTGCGCTTCACTTATCCTGGATGTAAGTTCAATTTCCGTCCACACTGGAATCCCTTTGCGGAGTGCCTCTTCAACAACAATATTGCTATAAGGGATTCCCGGATTTTTGACAACGAAGTCATAGCTTTCATCAAGGATATCGGCTGGATGGCCGCCGCAAATAACACGTATTCCAAGTGCTTGAAGTTCTATTGTCTCCGCATCCCCTTTTGACGGCGCCGCATCATTAACAGTCACAATCGCCCCGGATGAATGCAATAGGCTTGCCGCGGCATAACCGCTTTTCGCAAGACCTAAGACAAGAACATTTTTCCCCTTAAACTGATTTGGATTCTTCAATTACATCACCTCCAACAAGACAGGGAGAATTGCTGCGAAGAAAGCAACACCCCAAAAAACAATTACAATTTTCCACTCGGACCAGCCCGATAATTCAAAATGATGATGGATCGGACTCATCTTAAATACCCGTTTACCCGTCGTTTTGAAACTAATTACTTGGATAATAACAGATAGCGTTTCAACGACATAGACAATTCCAATAATAATAAGAAGGAATTCCTGTTTGATTAAAACAGATATCATCGCGAGTGCACCGCCGAGCGCCAATGACCCTGTATCACCCATGAAAACTTTGGCTGGCTTAACATTGAATACAAGGAAGCCAAGCATTGCTCCCGTAACCACGAAAGCAAAGATTGCAATATCATGTTGTCCGTAAACCAATGCATGGACTCCAAATGCAGCAAAAGCAATTGATGAGGTTCCTGCCACGAGTCCGTCTAGTCCATCTGATAAATTCACTGCATTGGAAAACCCGACAAGCCAAAAAATGAGAAAGGCCACATAGAATATACCAAGTTCTATTTTAAAGTCGGTAAAAGGTATTTGAACCGCAGTATCAAACGGCCCCAGCTTCAATAGGAAGAATGCTGCAATTGCAACGATAATTTGCCCAATCAGCTTTTGAATGGACGTCAGACCTAAGTTCCTTTTTAAAACAACGATTATGAAGTCATCCAGGAAACCGATGACCCCAAAACCAATCAGAACAAGCAAAAGGACTATCGTCTGAGTCGTCAGTACATCGTATATGTATGAAAGGCCAAGTGTTGTAATGATAATCGAACCGATAAAGATGAGCCCGCCCATTGTAGGTGTACCCGCTTTTTTCTGATGGGTTTTAGGCCCTTCCTCTCGGATACTCTGCCCAAACTTCATTCTTCTGAGAGCTGGGATGATTAAAAACCCTAAAAGTGTAGATATGATAAACGCGACCACAATGGCCGTCAACGTAGTGACAAGTGTCATGATTTATTCTCCTTCTACCTTCTGAGACAGTTTGTAAAAATACACCGTCACAGACTTTGCTTTTATATGTGTCATTCCGTGTAAACGTGGATAATATCATCAACCGTAATCAATGTATCCGCTGTGGGGAACTGATATTTCACTTTTTCTCCTGAACCATGCCACTCGATACGGTACGTATACAATTGACTTGTGAGCTTACTTTTCTTCATTCCCGTTAGATCGGGCACTCGGTGTGACAATGAATCTCCCCACCTGTATTCTTTGTCAATTTGACCTTCCCTATGCGTAATTCCAGCAAGCGGAGCAATTTCCTCAATAATGCGTCCTACGATAGGAGCCGCAATAACGCCTCCGAACTGAACTGAGTTTTTCGGGCTGTCAATTGCAATATAAACAAGCAATTCAGGATCATCCGCTGGTGCAAATCCGATGAATGATACGATATAATCTCCATCTTTATAAGCTCCATCAACAACTTTTTGTGCAGTACCTGTCTTTCCACCAACACGAAGTCCGTCTGTAAATGCATTACGTCCAGATCCATTTGCCACCACTGATTCCAATGACTCCCTCACCTGCTTCGAGGTTTCTTCACTAATCACACGTCGCTGCATTTCAGGCTCAAATGATTGGATCGACTTCCCTTTATCATCCATGATTTCTTTAACGATGTATGGACGATAAAGATAACCGCCGTTAATCGCTGCGGCAACCGCTTGAACTTGTTGGATAGGAGTTACTGAAATCCCTTGACCAAATGCCGTTGTCGCTTGCTCGACGGGACCAAACGCTTTTTCGGAAAATAAAATCCCTTTCGATTCGCCTGCAATGCCTGAACCAGTCGACTGGCCAAAGCCGAAATCTCTAATATACTTATTCATTTTTTCTGGTCCCAATCGCTGGCCAATTTCAACAAATCCAGGGTTGCATGAATTTTCAACGACTTCAAGGAATGTCTGTTCCTTATGGCCTTCTCTTTTCCAACAGCGCAATCTCGCTTTTCCAACCATTACATAACCTGGATCATAAAACTGTTCCTTTTGAAGATCTATTACTTTTTCTTCAAGTCCCGCGGCGAGTGTCAGAATTTTGAAAGTCGAGCCAGGCTCGAAAGTCATCCAGACAGGCAAGTTCCGATTATAAATACTCGGATCTACATTTTGAAAGTCTGACGGATGAAATGTCGGGGCAGAGGCAAGTGACAGCAATTCGCCCGTTTTCGGATTCATGATGATTGCAAGTGCTTGAGTCGCATCATACTTTTCCATGGCTTGCATTAGTTCCCGCTCCACTATTTCCTGCATGCGTAAATCGATTGTCAACTCGACATTAGCACCTTTTACCCCTGTTTTAAAACCATCATCCACATGGGGAAGCGGAAGCCCTTTTGCATCTGTATACAATCGGATATTATCGCCAGTTCCTTTCAGGATTTCGTCATATGCGTACTCGATACCTGCAAGTCCTTGGCTATCATATCCCGTAAAGCCTATCAATCTAGACAACAGCTCGCCATTCGGATACTCCCTGACAAAATCGACACCCGTATACAATCCATCTATTTGCAGTCGAGCAATTTCATCCGCCTGCTCTTTCGTAATGTTTTTTCCTTCGGGCGCCAATTTAACCATAACTTCTCTTTGCGCCATTTTCTTTTCCAGTTTAGCAGCGTCTACTTCTAAAACACTTGCCAGCGCAATCGCTGCACTTTTCACTTCACGATTTTGTGATGGCATAAAGTACAGTGTTGGTGCCAATTTATTGCCAACAATTAAATCCCCATTCCGATCTACGATGTTCCCGCGAATCCCGCCGAACGGGATTTCACGATCCCAATTTGCTTCTGCGCGTCCCTTCAGTAATTCATGTTTTATAATTTGCACATGGAATAACTTGACAACGACCATTGAAAGGCAGATAAGAAAAATAACAAATACCGCTCGTAATCTCTTTTTAGATTGTAATTGTATAATCGTCCGCAGCGGTTACACACCTCTCGTTTTTATATCAACGTATGATGTGACGCGGTTCGCTATTCGTTATCCGCCTACTTTACTCTCTTCTTCTTCGGTCTCTTCTACGGGTTTATAGATTTCAGAAGGTGATTCTAAGTGAATCACTACGGGCTCGTCATCCCCAATTACAGACCCTTTTGAAAGGCTTTGTTCAGTAACATAGCCATCCCCGTTAATCCGAATATCAAGTCCAGATAACATTTTATACGAAAGAACCATTTTTTTCGACCATCCCATAAAGTCAGGTAATGTATCCGGTCCCTTTGTTCGCAATAGGACGACTGAACCTTTAACTAGTTTCGTTCCGGCCTGTGGATATTGGATGTCAATTTCCCCGCCCTCACCAATTATTTCCGGGACAAAGCCATCTTTTGTTAATTTTTCAATTGCTACTTTCGAATCTTTCCCAGTATATTCACCGAGAACTGTCGGTTCAACGATATCATCTCCGCTTGGAACAATGTTCTTGTAGCGCAAACTGTTGTCCATAATTGAAGTAAATAGTTTTGAAACAGTATCTGAACCGATTTCCCCCGCTTTTAGTTTCGGTTGCTGAACTACAATATACGTTAGCAATTGCGGATCTTCAGCTGGCGCCATACCAAGGAATGAATACAAGTAATTTCCATTACCAGATAAATAGCCCGCTCCAGATGGATTCGGTATTTCTGCGGTGCCTGTCTTACCACCGACTGTATAGCCATCGAGGGCAAATTTTCTGCCTGTACCTTTTTCAGAAGTCACAGTGGAAGCGAGCAACTCCCTCACTTCTTTTGCTGTCTCAGCAGAAATAGGGCTTCCATTTTCCTCAGGTTTTTGATCTTGAATGACTTTATTAGTATTTGGATCGGTAATTTTATCAATCACATATGGCCTCATCATGACACCATCATTTGCAATTGCAGTACCCGCTTGGATCATCTGCATTACTGTAACTGTGGAGCCCTGCCCAAAGGCAGTTGTCAATCGTTCAATCGGCCAATCGTCTAGAATTTTCCCCGATGCTTCATTTGGCAAGTCAATTCCGGTCTTTTCCCCGAATCCGAATTTCCTCATATACTCGATGAATGTTTTATCACCCATTTTTTCCAGTAAATAAGCCATGGACACATTCGAAGACCTTTGGAAGCCTTCAAGGAATGAAATATAGCCCCACCCTACTTTATTATGATCGCGTACAGTCACATCATATAATTTATATTGCCCAGATTTATAGAAGTCAGTAGGATTCCACTTCTTTTCTTCAATTGCCCCAGCTACTGTAAACATTTTAGTTGTAGAACCCGGTTCAATCGTTGTTTCAACAGCCTGATTTAACCAATTCTCCGTAAGTCCTTCACGAGTAGACGGATGAAATGTGGGTCGCTGACTCATCGCAAGTATTTGCCCCGTTTTAGGATCTGCAACAACAGCGAGTATACTTTTCGGTGAATACTCTTTTTCTACGCGGTTCATCGCATCTTCCACGAAGTTTTGAATCGTTTTATCAAGCGTCAGTTGAATTTCATAGCCGTCTTTAGGCGCAACAATTGCTTTTTCCGCTTTTGGCAACATAAACCCGAAACCGTCCGACTCAAAGTTCACTATTCCATCGGTCCCGTTCAACTGTTCATTATACGTCTTTTCAAGTCCCATTTTACCGACAGTTGCAATATTGCCGTTGGTATCTTCTTCCTTCATAGCAAATCCAATTAAATACGATGCAAAAACACCGTTCGGATAATACCTTTTCAGGTCTTCAATAAACAGGACTCCTGGTAGTTTTTTTCCTCTAATTGCCAACACCGTTTCGTTGGTGATGTCACGACCAGCATTCCCAAACTCTACTTGATATTTATCATTGTCTTTTGCTTCAGTCAAGCGAGAAAGAATTGCATCTTTTTCAAGCGGAATGTATTCGGCGAGCACCTCAGCAGTCTTTTCATAATCGACAACATGCAATGGTTTTTTCGATCCTTTACTCGCGCTTTCACTCAATACAACTATGAGCCGGTAACTCAATGTATCGGAAGCTATTAACTCACCATTACGGTCTACAATCGTTCCCCGGTCTGCTTTTAAAACCGATTCTCGAGCGTATTTCGTTTCGGCAAGTGTCGCCATCACTTTACCTTCCGCTTGTCCCGTCACTTGAATGAACAAAATTCTTCCGAACAAAAGAAAAAAGAGCCCTCCGTATACCAAAAACATCAGAAAGGCTCCCCATTGGAATCGAAACTTTTTTTTCATCGTCCAGGCACAACCTTTACGTTGTTCTCGTTCGGCTTCAAGCCAAGTTCCTTCGCTTTCTCCCATATCTGCTCATATGTGGATTTTTCTTTCACTTGGATGGACAATTCCATATTCTTTTTTGATGTTTCTGTAATATCTCTTCCAAGCAATTGCACTTCCCTGTTGGTATCATTAATTTGGGCTTGCGTATGTAAAATCATAGTTGAGAAAAGAACCAGAACTGTTGAAAACAGCACGAATAAGAATTTCTCCCCGACAGAAAAAACTTTCCGGGAAGGACGTATTTGAGGTTGTTTCCTAGGAATTTCCGGTGTTTCTAGTTCTCGTACATATGTCGTCTGGAATTTTCTTTGTTCTAATGCCATTCACACATTTCCCCCTCTACTTTTTTTCGACAATCCTTAGTTTTGCGGAACGTGCCCGCTTATTCACATCTAACTCTGTTTCACTCGGTACAATAGGTTTTCTTGTCACCAATTTCAATATAGGTTCCATGCCTTCCGGTATAACTGGTAAGTTCGGTGGAAGATCCGGTAAAGAAGATGCTTCTTTAAAAATTGTTTTACATAATCTATCTTCCAATGAATGGAATGTAATTACGCTTATACGTCCGCCGGGATTGAGCAAAGTGATTGCTTCCGTTATCGAATCTTCGGCTGCACCAAGCTCGTCATTCACTGCAATCCGGATTGCTTGGAATACCCTCTTCGCTGGATGCCCACCGGTCCGTCTTGTAGCCGCTGGAATACTCATTTTGATCAATTCTGCAAGTTCCGCAGTTGTCTCAATTGGGGCTTGCTGTCGAACTTCTTCAATTTTACGTGCTACTCTTTTTGAAAATTTCTCTTCACCATAACGGAAAAAGATTCGTACTAGGTCTTCATAGGACCATTCATTAACAACTTCATGAGCAGTTAACAAAGCATCTGTGTCCATCCGCATATCAAGAGGGGCATCCAAATTGTAGCTAAATCCACGTTCAGGTGTATCAAGCTGTGGAGATGACACGCCTAAGTCATAAAGGATGCCATCAACTGTAGAGATACCAATCTTGCCCAGCTCAGATTTCAAGTTTCTGAAATTCGAATGCACAAATGTAACTTGAGGAAGATAATCCTTCAATCGTTCTTTTGCAACTTCTATCGCCGTAATATCCTGATCAAAACAAATCAGTCTGCCTCCAGGCGATAATTTTTTGGCAATTTCTAAACTATGACCTGCCCCACCTAGTGTGCAGTCGACATAGATGCCGTCATTTTTTATAGCCAAACCCTCGACGGCTTCGTGAAGCAAAACTGTAGTATGGTTAAAAATTGAAACCGCCCACTTTCATAATTTCATTTTCATTAAAAATCAAAGTCGATAATATTTTCTGCAATTTCATTGAATGATTGTTCAGATTCATCATAATAGGCATCCCACAATGCTTTAGACCAAATCTCAATACGGCCTGAAACACCGATTACGACACAATCCTTTTCAACCTTCGCATATTGGAGTAATGAAGAAGGAATATTGATGCGGCCTTGCTTGTCCAATTCAACTTCCGTTGCACCGGAGAAGAAAAACCTTGCAAATGCGCGGGCATCTTTTTTCGTCACTGGCAACGCTTTCAGCTTTTCTTCAAGGAGTTCCCATTCTTTCATTGGATAACCGAAGAGACAGTTGTCCAGGCCACGAGTCAACACAAAGCCTTCTCCCAAGTGTTCCCGAAACTTCGAAGGAACAATCAGACGACCTTTTATATCGACAGTATGCTGATATTCGCCCATGAACATACTCTTCACCCCACTATATGAAATAAATGTACCACATCCCCCCACAATCCTCCACTAGTATCCTAAAATTAATCCAGATTCGTATTAAAATGTGTCAATAGTACTTGTTTCAATGAGATTTTGGAACAAGAAAAGCGTAAGGCGCCGCACAGCTCCGACAGGCATAAGACGGTTTGTGAAGGGGGCGCTCTTCAGCCCCCGCAACAAAACGCCTTATGACCCGAGGAGTTGGCGCCTGGAGCTAGACAAACAAGAAAAGCGTAAGGCGCCGTATAGACGCGACAGGCATAAGACGGGTTGGCGGAGCGGCGTTCTTTGCCGCATAGCCGAACCGAATTATGACCCGAGCGGCTGGCGCTTGGAGCTAGAACCAAAAAAAGCACAAAACACTCTTGCCTGCACATTTATGCAAGCAAGAGTGTTTTGTGTTGTCAGTCTTTACAGATATATAATTTTGTGTGTCCCATCCATTT
This sequence comes from Sporosarcina sp. Y1011, assembly GCF_057669885.1. Lineage (NCBI taxonomy): Bacteria > Bacillati > Bacillota > Bacilli > Caryophanales > Caryophanaceae > Sporosarcina > Sporosarcina sp. Y1011. The sequence goes on from NZ_JBYHFP010000003.1 coordinate 242,031, forward strand.
CGTATGGCAATTGAAGAAGGTCATTTATAAGCGTCGGTCCGTAACCGTTCAAATAAGCATATGGCGGATAAAGCCGCTCTTGTAGTACGCCTTCAGGGAATAATTCTCCTTCTAGAATACCGTATGTACGGAGTGCAGATGCGTGTTTCAATAACACTGCCTCTTCAGCTTTCCCTTTTAAATAACCTAGTTGTTTTTTGTGGAATTGCAAATTCTTTGTTAGCAATTCTTGCATAGTTGGTCCTAGCCGATCTGTGAATTCAGCAATTTTTTCATACTGTTTGCGAAGGATTTCTTCTGTTTCATCCATAACCGAATCGAAACCTTCATCAGACAATCCGCTTATGAATTGTTCCCGCGCAGTAAGCACCGCTCCCGACATGACTTCTTCAACAGTCAGAAACTTCTCTTTCAGCGCATGTTGCACTTGTGGAGTTACCAGCGTCATGGACATGCGTGGAACAATAATCGGCATTTTCATGTCCAGATGATGAAATGCTTCTTTCAAGACTGACCAATATGCTATTTCTCCCGGTCCACCAACGAAAGCGAGTACAGGGAATACCATATCCTGCATAATCGGTCTGGTCGCAACATTATTACTCAATAGCCACGGCGTTTCTTCAGCAATTCGCAGCATATCTAGTTTCGAAAATTGCAAGCCTGAACTGTCATTTACAAAATAACCATCTCTTCTAGATAAAAGAACTCGACCTGTATCATGCACGTAGAATAAGTTTGCAGCATCAGATTCAGCGCCAAGCGGAGTACCATATCCTTTTTCAGCAAACAATTCTTCCTTACTCTTGACTGCTTCTGCAATACGTTCGGATTCTACAATAAGTCGAACAAAATGTTTCTTTTCGAGCTCACGTAGCTGTTTTGCAGCCGAATCTATAAATAACAGTCCTTCATTTTCAAAAAGGCCATTCATCAGTCTGACAAAGAAGTGTGTAAACGTATCTTCCATCTCTACCGCACTGAGCACTTCGTCCAATAAAGCTTTCGTATTTGAAGTTTCACCAAATTTACCAAAAGTATCTTTGACAAATGACGACAGCATTTTCTTGTCATATACCGCATCTGATGCCATAAGCTTAAGAACGAACTTTTCACGGTATTGATTTTTCGTTGCCTGTCCATCCATTTCAGTGTAAATATGATTGATTTCATTTAAGTCATGGTCTTCACCTGCAACCCAAAAGACAGGTACTACCGGTACGTTTAGTTTTTCCCTTTGCTTACGTGCAAGTAAAATAACTGTGATTGCTTTATGAACAGAGTATAAAGGTCCAGTTAAAATGCCGGCTTGCTGACCGCCAATTACAGTGACTGCATTTTCTGCAAGTTCATTGATATGCGAATTTGCAACCGCGGAAATACCAAATGGTTCCATGAATGTACGAATTGCATCTGCTAGCTGAGCTCTTTCGAAATCACGGCCCGCGAGTTCATTAAGTCTTGTAGGATAGGAACTCTCTACGTTTTTATAATCGAAAAACATATGTAAAAATTCTTTATCGTTATTATACGATTGCATCACTTTATTCTTTTCTTGTAATGCCAATACTTCCAATTCCATTATTCATGCCCCTTTGTAACTATCGGTATGAGGAGAGTATAACATTCCAAGTTGCAGGATTGAAAAATATACGCTTATACAAAATTCGTTTAATTAACATACTCGACAATTCTCAGTACAGTTCCCGTAACTAGGAGGCTCAAATAGACAACCATTAAAACTAGGAAATAAAATCTCCATATTTTCCGTAACAGCCGGCCAACACGAAATTCCTTCACTCTACTGCGTTCTATGAATGAAAAAATAATCGCGAGAATGATTGCAAATCCTCCAATATAAAACCCTAATCCCTTCCCGAATATGGTATAAGATACGACATAAACAGCAATGAACAAGAATGGAGTCGTCAAATCCGCGGCGAACCCAATAACGGAAACGGGCGCTTTTCCAAGCTTTCTCATAATAATTAGGATGACAATTGTAACAATGAAAGGGAACAAAATGATTGTCCCTAAAAGTGCAGGAATCACTCCATCCATGTCCTTTCCCCTTTCCAATCAATTGCATACAGCATCTGTTCCAACGCCGATAGGAGAGGTAACGACTTTCCCTGTCCTCTTGCCTTTCGGATAGTTGCAGAAACGATTGTATCTATTTCCATAGGATTTCCGGACATACGATCTGCCAGCATTGACGATTTGTTGTTTGCCGTTTTTTTGCAGACATCCGCTACTTCTTCATAAGATAGAACCGATTGTATTTCTGGAAAGGCGTACATCAATTCTTTATATAGGGTCTTAAGTAAAGTAAGGCAATGAGCGTTTGTAAGTAACTCTCCGTTTTCCACTTTAAGAATGGCAGTCAAAGGATTGATCATACAGTTGATCATTACTTTTCGCATTAAAATCAGTTCTGCATCAGTATGGTAACTGACCGGGAATATATCTGAGCGTGCCTGTCCGATTAAGTCAAATACGCTGTCCTCACCATTTAAAGTGGCAATTGTAAGCATGCCAATCCCATTATGAGAAACCGTTCGATCGTCTATTCGACGCGCTCCTTGTTCCACGGTGGCGAAAGCGATTTCCAGAGAATTAAAGCTTTCCACAATTTCCAAATGACCAATTCCATTTTGTACGAACAGTAGCGGATTCTTCAAACCCGCGTCCTTTATTTCCATTAGCAGATTTTGAAGACCTGCAAATTTGACCGCAATAATACATAGTGCTGTTGGAGAAATCACTGTGATGTCCGTCGTAGATTTCGCGTGAAATACAAATTTAGTACCGTCCTGGTTAATGCGCTGAATACCTTCTCCGCGAATGAGCTCAGCCTGCTCTTCTCTTCTGACGTAAAAAGTCACGTCCATTCCAGCCTCCGACAAGAATGATCCGAGCAACAACCCAATTGAACCCGCCCCAGCAATGACTACATCCATGTTTACCCTCCCCCAAAATGAAAAGGCCTACCTGAACAGCGGTAGACCTTTTTGTTCTTTATCTGATTATACAGGATACACTGGATGTTTTCTTGGTGGTTGAGGAATATCTTTTGTACTGTAGAAACGGAATCTATCCGCAAGTACACCTCTTAGACTGGATGGCGCTACAATTTCATCGATGATGAGTTCAGATGCCATCTTATAAATATCAATTTCTTCTTTATACTCATTATGTTTTTCCAACACGAATGCAAGTCGTTCTTTCGGATCTTCAATCGCTTCGATTTTATTTGAATAGACTGCATTGACCGCAGCTTCAGGCCCCATGACTGCAATTTGAGCTGTGGGTAAAGCGATACAGACATCTGGTTCGAATGCAGGACCCGCCATTGCATAGAGACCCGCTCCATAAGCTTTACGAACAATTACAGATATTTTTGGAACAGTCGCCGAACTCATTGCCATAATCAATTTCGCACCATGACGGATGATTCCTGCACGCTCAACTTTTGTTCCAATCATAAAGCCAGGTACATCAGCTAAGAATAAAAGCGGAATTGAGAAAGCATCACAAAGATTAATAAACTTTGTAGCTTTGTCTGCAGAGTCAACAAACAGCACTCCGCCTTTCACTTTCGGCTGATTGGCAATGATTCCGACTGGCTGCCCCTCGATTCTGGCCAAACCAGTTATTATTTCACCAGCAAAAAGTTTTTTGATATCAAAATAACTTCCTTCATCAATCAATGCATCAATCGCCTCATACATATCGAACGGTGCATTTTGGTTTTCTGGAATAATTGCTTCAAGCGTCCGTCCAACTTTTGCTTCCACAGCTTCTTTCAATGCGGGTTTCTCCGTGAAGTTCGCTGGGAAAAACGATAAGTAACGACGGGCTTCTGAAATTGCTTGCTCTTCATTTTCCGCAAGAACGTCACCACAACCGCTCACTGAGCAATGCATGCGTGCCCCGCCCATTTCTTCCAATGTCACTTTTTCACCGATGACCTTTTCAGCCATTCGCGGTGAGCCCAAATACATTGATGCGTTGCCTTCCACCATAATAACAATATCGCAAAATGCCGGTATATACGCACCACCTGCAGCAGAAGGACCAAACAAAATACAAATTTGCGGAATGAAACCTGACAGTCGCACTTGATTGTGGAATATTTTCCCTGCACCGCGACGGTTCGGGAACATATCAAGCTGGTCTGTAATACGAGCACCTGCTGAATCTACGAGATATAGCATCGGTACACGGTTTTTTTCAGCAATTTCCTGTATACGAATAATTTTTTCAACAGTACGGGCTCCCCATGACCCTGCTTTAACTGTAGAATCATTTGCCATAACACAGACTGTCTGGCCATTCACTTTCCCCATCGCCGTCACGACGCCATCTGCCGGCAAATCTCCTGCCTCACAGTTAGCAAACCTGCCGTCTTCTGTATATTCCCCATCGTCAAACAGAAGCTCGAGACGATCACGAACAAAGATTTTGTTCTGTTCTTTTAATTTCTCATGATATTTCGGTTGTCCCCCAGCAAAAATCCCTTGCAATTTCTCTTCAAGTTTCTCATTGTAAGCTGGCTGTTCTGTAATTTTAGTCATTTATAATACCCCTTTCGTCGAGCGTTTTTACCCATTTCCCCTTGTTTCAAGCTACAAGCATCTTCTGCGTTTCTATGCGATCCAGCTGCAGGCGGCGCCTGTAGCTTTACTATGCTTCGATTGTTGCAAGAACATCTTCTTCATTTACGAAATCGCCGACTTGTACTTTTATCTCTGTAATTTTCCCAGCTATTTCTGTTTCAATTGGAATTTCCATCTTCATCGATTCAAGTACGATAATTACTTGTCCTGCCGTTACTTCTTCGCCCACTGCCGCGTTTACTGTAAACACCGTGCCTGCCATCGTTGATTTTAATGCCGTCATTTTGTTATTTCCTCCTTTTGTTTTGCGCTCCACGTAGTTAAAACGGATGTTGAATAATCACCTGAATTAAATTCTTCAGATTTAAGGAAGTTATTGAATAGCGGTATATTCGTTTTTAAGCCTTCAATTTTCACTTTAGAAAAAAATTCTTCAGATTTCTGAATCGCTTCTGCCCTCGTTTGTGCATGAACGATTACTTTAGATATGAGTGGATCATAAAATGGTGTCACTTTGCCGCCTTCGATATATCCGGAGTCAATGCGGATTCCCTCCGTATTTCCCCAATCCAACTTGTTAATCGTTCCTGGTGAAGGCATAAACTTAACCGGATCTTCCGCATAAATACGGAATTCGATTGCATGCCCCTTCGACTTGATTTCATCCTGATTAATGACGGGCAATTCATTCCCTTTAACAATTTCAATTTGCCATTCAACTAGGTCAAATCCAGTCACTTTTTCAGTCACAGGATGTTCAACTTGTAGTCTAGTATTCATTTCAAGGAAGTAGAGTTCATTGTTTTCATCGACAATAAACTCGACAGTTCCAGCGTTCTTATAGGAAACTGCTTTCCCGGCGTCAACTGCAGCTTTAAAAAGGCGATTGCGCGTTTCTTCGGGTAAATGCGGTGAAGGTGATTCTTCAATTACTTTCTGATTGCGCCGCTGAACTGAGCAATTCCGTTCATACATATGGACAACGTTTCCGTAATTATCACCGAATATTTGTACTTCAACATGGCGTGCATCAGAAATGAATTTTTCAAGAAAAACAACATCATCTCCGAAGTATGCTTTTGCACGTGTTTTTACGGATTGAAAATGTTGACTGAGCGCTTGCTCATCTTCACAGCGAATCATTCCGATCCCTCCGCCACCTGCAGATGCTTTTAACATGATTGGATAACCAATATCTGCCGCCGCTTGAATTGCATCTTCCAAAGAAGCGATTCCCTCATCTGTTCCAGGTACAACTGGTACTCCTGCGGCTTTCATCGTTACTCGGGAACCAATTTTATCTCCCATTTTGTCAATTGTATCTGCATCAGGTCCTATGAAGCGAATTCCCGCCGCTTGAACTTTACGAGCGAATTCAGCGTTTTCCGATAGCAGTCCATAACCGGGATGAACGGCTTTTGCTCCGGTTTGTAATGCAATATCAATTATTTTGTCCGCTTTCAAATAAGATTGTTGAACTTGCGCCGGTCCCAACAAGAAGGCCTCGTCCGCTTCCTTTACAAAGGGCATATCTTGGTCAGCCTCCGAATAGACCGCCACAGTTTTAATACCGAGACGTTTGCACGTTTTTATGATTCTAAGAGCGATTTCCCCACGATTCGCGATTAGTATTTTATCCATTATAATCCCCCAGACTTATTATGAAGTGAACTTACATTCCTTCTTTAGTTTATACGAAGAATGAAAGCGATTTCAACCTTTGTCCGAAAAAAACATATTTTCTTGCTATTTAATATTTTGTAGAATAGTAGAATTATAACATTTATTAAGGGCATCCACCCTTTTGCAAAAAAATGCCCCACATGCATAATTCATGTAGAGCGGTAAATGTAACATTCTATTTTTTCGCTAAAAAATGAGCAACTGCTTCGTGATGCGTTTCTCTCCCCCAGAGAATTGAACATTGACGTGACTCTTCAATCATTCGATCTCGCATAAAATCAGCTGTCCACTTTCGTATGGCAATAGACTTATAAGCTCGATGAACAGACGGATGAACAGTGGCCATCTTCGTGAGGAAATGTTCAAGTCCTTCTTCAGCGGAACCTCCATAAATTTCTGTCGCCCAACCCACTTCAAGGAGTTGGTCGGCCGTAAACACTTCAGCCTCAGACAACAGACGCAACACACGGTCATGCTTACCGTCTTTCTCAAACAATAATGTCGCACCACCCCAACCAGTCGTAATCGCCAGAGTTCCTTGGATGAAACCAGCTTTTACTGAGGATGAGACAACTCTGTAATCACATGCTGTCGCGATTTCACACCCGCCACCTACAGCCGTTCCATTGACGAGGGCAATGACAGGTATTGGCAATGTAGCAACCCTATACAATAAGCCAGCCATTTTACTTAACATCGGGTAAGCCTCATCTGTCGTTTGCAAAGCATGAAACTCAGTTAAGTCTCCCCCCGAACAGAATGCTCGGTCACCCGCCCCTGTTATGACTGCATATGCAACATCCGGGTCTCCCTCGATTTGATCAAGATATTGTTCAAGACCTTCCATGACCGCATAGTTAATGGCGTTGCGCCTTTCCGGACGGTCGATTGTAAATGTCGCAATTCCATTTTCGGTTGTAATGTTATAAGACATATTCATTCCCCCATTGTTAATTGATTCCTCTGATATTAACACTGTCTAGCTACAGTTTCCAGACTCATCTTATACTTGTCGGACCTGGACGGCGTCTTACGCATTTCTATGTTGTCTAGCTACAGGCGCCAACCGCATTTCTATGTATAGAAAAAAGGCTACCGAGAGCCATGGTCTCACGGTAGCCTTTATAGGCAAATCTTACTTATTCGCCTACAACTTCTTTTCCTTTGTAATGACCGCATGATTTACAAATGCGGTGGGCCAATTTGATTTCGCCACAGTTAGTACAAGTAGTCATTCCCGGTACTTGCAATTTATAATGCGTACGGCGCTTGTTTTTAACTGTTTTGGATGTTCTTCTTTTTGGTACAGCCATCTGGGGCACCTCCTTACGTTCACCTATTCGTCCTTGGATTCAAAGAACTTTGCCAAATCGGCAAGTCTGGGATCCACTTTCGTTTCCAGTTCCTCACGGAGCCTGGCATTGTACACCTCGTCAGTCGTAAATGACCAGCCTTTTCCTTCAGCCTCTTGCATCTCAGCAGCTTTTTCGCTGAAGATTTGCAGCGGCACTTCAAGGAGGACGAGCTCCTCAAATACAGGGGTCGGATCGAATACCTCTCCTACAATTGGATGAATTTCATCATCTGCTGCAAGAACTTCTTCATCCCAGCTGAACTGTTCGTCAGCCTCGATTGAGAACGGTAATTCAACGTCTTCCCATGTTCGTGAACAGGGCAATGTCATCGTACCTTCAAGCCGGAATCGGCAAACCAATTTCTTGGAACCGATTGTACAACTTCCGGTCACTCGGACAGGCGTAATATTCCGGATTTCCGGATTCCGTTTTTTCACGGTTTCAAGGTCGACAGCTTCGTCAAGCGGCATCGCACCTTGTCTGTATCTCTGCAATTGATTGATTGACCATTTCATGTCTATCACCTCAAGACAACAATGTTGATTATATAATGGGCGAAAAGGGATGTCAAGATATTTTCTTGTCACTTCATCAGCCGCATAGGTATAATTAATATTCATTGTAGCAAAGGAGTGATACTTTTGAAAGCCTCAGGAATTATTGTCGAATATAACCCATTTCATAATGGACATTTTTACCACGCAGAGCAGGCAAAAAAAATGACTGAATCGGATATTGTCATCGCGGTCATGAGCGGTAATTTTCTTCAGCGTGGTGAACCGGCTTTTGTCGATAAATGGGCGCGTGCAAACATGGCGTTGAATAATGGTGTAGACATCGTTTTAGAGCTTCCTTATACATTTGCAACCTCTCATGCTCCTTCCTTCGCTCGCGGCGCCATACAGTTGCTAGACGCCGCGCAGTGCAGTACATTCTGCTTCGGCAGTGAAGATGGTGCAATTGAATCTTTTGAAAGAAGTCTTCACCTCATTCAACAATCCAATGAGGACTATGAAAAAACAATTAAAGAAGCAGTCGGACGTGGAAACAGTTATCCAAAAGCACTAAATGAAGCATATCAAACAGTTGCTGATTCCTCCGCATTTGACGGGGGTCTTGCTGACCTTTCAAAGCCAAATAATATTTTAGGTTTTCATTACATGGAAGCGGCAGCTGCTATAGGATCCAACATGACAGCAATAACAATTCCACGCATTGTTGCTCAGTATCATGACGACGCCGTAGCCGGAAACCAAATTGCAAGTGCAACAGGTATCAGAAAGTCTTTTTTCGAAACTGATTCACTTGATGCAGTTGTAGATTTTATTCCTGATTCAACACATGAAGTCCTCCTCAGTTGGAAAAAGGAGAGACAACTCTTCGGCAACTGGCAGTCATTCTATCCTCTGCTCCGATTCACAATTTTACGTGAGGGACCGAAACGTCTTGCGGAGATTGCGGACGTTACAGAAGGTATTGAGAATCTGTTGTACCGCGCTGCAGCTATTAACGGCACGTTTGAAGGCTTTATGAGTGCAATTAAATCTAAACGCTATACCTGGACTCGCTTACAACGTATGTTAACGCATATATTTACTGGCTTCACGTATAATTTACGCAGTGAAATGAAAGCGCCTGCCTATCTCCGCTTACTTGGTATGACTTCTGCAGGGAGACTTTACTTGAATGAACATAAAAAAAGGCTGAAGCTTCCTCTTGTTAGCAAAGCAGCCGCCTTTTCACATCCTTCTCTGGATTTCGATAGTCACGCATCCGATATGTATGCGCTCGGAATTGGAAAAGGAACGCTCCATTCTAAAATGGGTATGGATTATAAGACGCACCCAATCATCATTAAGTGATTGTTCATTTTTCATCTAATGTTGCTAAATACTCAAGTGCATCATCCACATCTTTCACCGGTACGATTTTCATTTTCGTACCGATTTTTTCTGCCATTTTTACGGCTTCCTCATAATTTGTCATTATCCCTGGATTTACCTCTCTAACTTCGTCTGGCAAATCATCGTCTGGCGCAAAGAATATTTCTACATCTTCACGGGATGCGGCAATGACTTTAAAGTCAGCTCCTCCAATTCGGCCCACGGTTCCATCTTCTAGCATCTCTCCCGTTCCGGCGATATTGTAACCCTTCGTCATATCTTCATCGAGCAACTGATTCATGATTTCAAGTGTGAACATCAGTCCTGCTGAAGGTCCACCGATATTAGACGTTTTGAAATCGATTTCCGGATTGGTTGTAAGTGTTCGATCTTCTTCAAAACGAACACCAAGTCCTGCACGTCCGTCACTATCCGGAATCTCTTTTAACGTCAAAGTGACATCTAGCATCTTTTTGTCCCTTTCCAATGAAATTGCTACTTCATCGCCTAATTTCTTTTCACCTATTAACGTAAAGAACTCTCCCGACTCCTTCAGTTTCACACCATCAACTTCACGGATTTTATCTCCTAATTCCAAAATGCCATCTGCTGCTCCTTTTTCGAGAACCGACATAACAAAAACACCATCAAATTGGATGTCAACAGGAAGTTCAGCTTTATCAAAAGCAACTGTAATTGCATTGAATTGAGAACCTGTCATAAGTTTCTTCTGTCGAATGTTATATTCCTTGTCATTTTCGCCTTCTCTTCTAACATTCTCCGCCGGAAGAAGCTTTCTGTTATCCGTAAATTTTGATAAGACGTACGAAGCAGGTGTCGCTTTTGCCACTGAAATCGTCATAAGACTAAACGTACCTTCATCATCCTTATCTCCACCTACAACTTCAACAAGTGGATCCAAGTCATATGCACCACCCGGAGATGAAATATAAGAATCAAGTGGATATATGAACAAGATAGCTATGATTACCAGCATTACCCCGATTAAACCGAACCGTTTCTTCTTCAATTTACGTACACCTCCGTTAATAGCCTGTACTTCCATTACATATATATAAGTGTAGCACCAAAAAAAGACTTGCAAAACCTTTGTTCATAAATAGAGCAAAAAGGAGCGTAGTACATAATCGATGAAAAGCATGTACGCCTTTATCAAGTTATAAATTTGACTGTTGTTTGGGGATTAATCATACTGTTTATCTGGCAACCGGGAACAGCGCACGCAGGGGCAGTAGCCGGTGCTCAGTTATTTATCCATGCGCTACTTCCGTATTTACTACCCTACATCATTTTGACACAATGGCTTTTAAAAATGCCTAGTCATTCAAAAAAGGTACCAAAGTGGAGACGGTTTTTGAAAGCATATGTGCTGGGGTCTTTCGGAGGTTTCCCAGTCGGTGCCGTAACGGTAACTGAAATGATGAAGAACGGGGAACTATCGAAAAAGCAAAGCGCTTTACTCTTAGCTATATGTCATGCACCAGGACCGATGTTTATCATTGGTTTCGTTGGAACTGAACTTTTTGGTGACATCAGTTCCGGTTGGAAATTGCTAATAGCCATTCACATTGCAAATGTCTCATTTTTTCTACTAGCACTCATTTTTCGGACACAAAGCGACGATTCGGGTATCCCACCTACGGATTTACCAAAAAAAGTTATAGGAATGCCCCTCCTTGACGCTATTAAAGAAAGCTCTACAATCATTGTTCTCGTCGCAACTACGGTAATTTTCTTTTCCTCACTTGGGACTGTTTTATCGACCGTTTTCACTTCCGCATTTACTGTGGAGATGGGAATTGCAAAAACCTTTGCATTGGCCATTTTTGAAATGACATCAGGCGTCCAAGCTGCAACAGATCATTTTTATGGTTTTCCCATTTTCCCATTTCTCATTGCAGCAATTATTTCCATGAATGGTTTGAGTATCCACATGCAAGTTTTTGTAATCGCGAAGTCAAGCTCTCTTTCAATGACCCCATACGTTATTGGGCGAATCTGGAGTGTTATTCTAGTTCCCGTTATTTTCTATTTCTTGTATTAAACACAAAATGGTTATGATGAAATAATAATTTCATCATAACCATTGATTACTTAATTATGCTTCTTACTTTATTTTCAATGCTTCGTACTTTGTTTTCAATGCTTTTTCAACTTGAATTGGCACAAGTCCTGTAATGGAACCGCCGTATTTTGCTGCCTCTTTAACCATACTCGAACTGAGGAATGAATACTGATTGTTTGTCATGATGAAAAACGTTTCAATGCTTTCATCAAGATATCTGTTCATTGAAGTAATTTGCATTTCGTATTCAAAATCGGAAACAGCCCTTAATCCTCGTATGATAGCAGATGCACCTATACTTTTTGCATAGTCTACAAGTAATCCTGATGAAGAGTCTACTCTCACATTCGGGAAAACTGCTGTCACTTCCTCTATAAGTGCCACCCGTTCATCAACGGTAAAAAGTGAATTCTTCGATGAATTATTCATGACTGCAACTCTCACATCCCCAAAAACCCTGGCCGCTCTCTTGATAATATCAAGATGCCCATTTGTCAGCGGATCAAAACTCCCTGGAACAACCGCAATTCTAGACATTACTGAACCTCCATCTCGTAAATTGATACAGCGCTATTTCCATAAACTGAACTCTTAACTTTGTGATACATACCAAATGTTTCTGGTAATCCAAATTTTTTATCATGTTCACATACTATGACAGCATTTTCAGTTAGGAGACCTGCTTCTGAAAATTCCTGAGCGAGATTATAAAACTTCGTTTCTGCGTATGGAGGATCGATAAAAAGAAGTTTCACTTTCTCTTCTTTTGTCAGCAAAAGTTTAACCGCATTTTTTGCGTCTGTACGCTGAATAAGTAATTCTTCCGTGAACCGGCATTTCTCCGTATTGGCCTTGATCATCGCACATGCCTTAGTATTTTTTTCGAATATGTATGCCTTATCTATTCCCCTCGACAATGCCTCCAAAGAAAGGGATCCGCTGCCTCCAAACAATTCAACGGAAATCCCACCATCAAAGTAAGGACCAATCATATTGAATACGGATTCTTTCACTTTATCGGATGTCGGACGTGTACTTGTTCCTTGAATGGACTTCAAGGGAATACCTTTTCTAGTCCCTGCAATAATTCTCAATTGTCTTCCTCCTCTAGCAGTGTCGAAATTCTGGTGATATCGATTGTGTCAGCCGTTTTCTCGATACTGAGAAGGAACAATCGTTTAAACCAATTTTCCTCGAAATAAAAATCGTCTTCCCGCACTTCAAAAGGCATCGTTACGAAATCATATTTATGTTCATTATAAACGTAAAAAAGATCATTCTTCGGAAATCTGAATTTCCTAATTCCATTTTCAATATAAATGGATCTATCATTCGAAGTAACTTTATAACCTGCGAGACTTAATATCTTTTTAGCGGGATAGAGGGTTTTTTCGTCCTTCAAAATGATTTGAATGTCTGAAAAAGCGCTACCTTCAAAATGGATCTTACGCGAATCTTCTATTAAAAACGGATAACTCGATACACTCTCTTCAATATTCCTATTGAAATAAGATATCTTAAATCCTGTTGCCTTACCAGCAAGCCTATCCAAAACGGTTGCATCGATTTCTTGTCCCACCATGTCCTTTAAAAGCCCTTTAAATGTTTCGAGTTCTTCGGCGCTCATCGATTCACTTAGGGTCTGATACAGTTTACGTGATGTAGTCGAACCCGCGGCCTTTCCCGAAAGAATGGAAGCCGCCAATTCAGCTGTCAGACGTTCTTTATCCGGAATGATAAATCGATTATACATCGCTGCCGTCAGAAAGCGGTCTGATACTTTTTCCGCATCTGTATTTTCTGAAATAACGAACCTTGCGGAGTGAACAGTTGGGTTAGTGTTGTCAATTACAACCGTCGAGTGGTCTGCATCAATCGATTTAAGAGCTAAATCCACATCACCAAGCATCTTGACATCAACGCCTTTTCCAAAAACAGACAACCTATCCCCGGCATAGAGAAGAGGCAATCTATTTTTCTGCCAATATAAATCCGTAACCCCGCCAGATCCTCGGTATAATGCATAATCGATAGACGTCATTTCTTTTGTGCCTACGCGCTCGAGACCGTTCACCCATAATCCACCAATCCCAGTTTCATCGGTCATATGAAATAATGTGAACGATACCGAAGAGCCGTAGAGCGCAGTAAATGGTTCTTTGAACAAGGCATTCTTTTTCATTTGGCCTTTTTTGGGTATTTCATAGGAAATGGACTGTCTGTCATTTTCCCCTTCAAGAAAGGCTGTGGTGTTTTCGTCTAACCGATTACATGACATTGCGTCTGATAGATAACATGTACGATTAACACTTTCTTCTGGCCAAATAATTTCATGCCTTTTATTTGATAAACCACTAAAGTTATGACGAACTACGAGTGCATCCGACCGATTGATTACTTCAATCTCTTGTGAATAAGTTGAAGCACTCGTTTCTTCTGAATTTGCTCCTGCCGATAGATAATAATGCATATAAACGAGAAGACCATTCACACTTAGCAGAATGAGTATAATTCTTGCAATAATTTTCAAATCTACACCCCGCAGAATGAATTGATGAATGCGCCCGTGCATCCATAATGGTATGATAAGTCTAGATTTACGTATTTGGAAAGGTAGTGGTGATTATGATACTTAATCAGCGATTCATAGAGCTTGGTCAGGGTTATGGAGATGTGTATGAATTATGCGAGTTGATCAATACAAATAGAGGCCGTCTGCATAAGACGTTTATCTTATCCTCAGAAACGCCTTTAGGCCATGCGCTTTCTCTTGCAGCAGCCTTCGAGCCCGCAAATGATAGTCAGTTCATGCCCGTTTATATTTGTAGAGAAGGAATTATACAAAAGGATAACGACAAGTCAAAAAGAAGAGTACTCTTTGAAGAAACAGCGGAAAAGGCTGGTAGTATACCTGTCTATATCGAGTTGAAAAACTCTTCAGAATTTGCAGAACCTGAGTTATTCTTTCAATATGCGACTGGAATTCTTCGCATTAACAAGTTGCTTCCTCCGTTACGATAATTTTACAAACCGGTTTTATAATCGTATTCTTTCGCCCTATCAGGTTTAGTATTTTCAAATTCCGTTTTCACAAACGGTCGATAGGACGGAAGAACTTTTTTCACGGATGGTAGACGTTCTATTTTACCCATAACCGTGTCGACATCCTCCATATTGCAATACAGAACGACATACTTCATCGTTCGTGATATATAATGGACGTGACCATATTTCCGAAATGATTTTGCTTGTTTTAAATGATGAAGATAAACAATGATTCCTTGACGATCAATCATAGATTTCCCCTCTTTTCCTAACCCATACAATACCATAGTAGAGAAATGGGCTGCAACAAAAGAAAAGCGAAAGGCGCTTGACAGCCACTGAACATTGCTGACAACGTCAATCTTTTGGATTATAATTAGTATAAGCATGGGGCGCAGAATAGTGCTTTGAGTCTATAAAACATAAACAGTTTATTTAATTAGGAGGTTCATGAATGGGTAGAAAAACAAATGTGGCTCTTACAGTAGGTGCAGCAGGAGTTGCTGCTTGGGCCGCTTCTAAAGTTGTCGCAAAACCAGTACCTCGTGAAGGTAAGAAAGCGCTCGCTTTTGATAAACCCGTTATTTTAGCTCATCGGGGAGGACTTTCCGAAGCCCCTGAAAATACATTAACTGCATTTTCTAATTCAGCCGCACTCGGTGTACATGGATTTGCAGTAGATATTCGGCTAACAAAAGACGAAGAGATTATTGTCTTCCATGATGAATTTACAGATAGAACTACGGACTTTTCTGGAAGAGTTGCTGATTATACACTAAGCGAATTGAAATTAGCCGATGCGGGCTATCGATTTGAGGACGATGCTGGGCAACATCCCTATCGTGGTAAGGGTGAGGTAATCCTAACTTTGCGAGAATTAATCCAACAGTTTCCGCATATGTTGATTGCCATCAATCTTAAAGATTCGCCAGACATGTACGAAGGCAGCCTTATGCCATCGAAACTTTGGAGACTTCTCGAAGAACTAGATGCAAAAGACTGTGTAGCTGTGACAAGTCCTTATGATGAACAGACGGACAGGTTTAATTTGTATGCTCAAAACAGGGTAGCTACTGGTGCAGGTGAGATTGAAGTGAAAAAAGCATATGCTGCTTTCACAAGTAAATTTGGTCATCTTTACAGTCCACGTGCAGACTTTTTTCGGATTCCTGAAAAGCTCGGCGTATTTCCCCTTGGAACTGAAGGTTTTATCAACTTTCTAACAGACATTAACGTACCCGTTTATTTTGAAGGCGTTTCTGATAAAGATTCAATTATCAAACTCCTTCATGCAGGAGCGGCGGGTTTCATAACAGACACCCCTACTATTGCAATGGAAATTATGCAAGATAATGTAAGTTCATCCTAAAAAAAAGAGGTTGCTTGAATGTCAATGACATTCAGGCAACCTCTCTTTTGTTGTAAAGCTTGAAATCCTGTATCCTCTTATGCTGAACACGAGCAGCCTCCACCGGTTCCACAGCTTCCACCACATGAAGAATCTGAAAAGAATGCGCTACCGGCCGGAACTTTTACTTCATCTGACACCGATTTTGCAATGATGGAACCGATTTCGTCAAGTACATATTGCACATCATTTTCGGTCAAACGGAGTTCCGCTACCCGGTCATTCATATCGAGTGCTCTTTTTTGAACACGGATACTTTTCATTACTATATTATAATCCGGATGATATCTCCCGAATCGTTGGACTTCCTCATATCGTTCCTTCATGATGGTGAACTCTTCAATCGTCTTCACCAGGTCGGCATCCGAATAAACTTCATCGTAAGCTTTTCGGTAACTTGCCACCACTTCTGAAGCGAGAAGCATTTCAGTCAGTTCTTCGGCATGTTCAATGATGGTGATCCATTCGTCTGTCATCATATGAATAATCCCCTCCACTCACAGCTTATCATACCAGATGAAAAGGCATGCATGCACCTATTCTATTTCCATTTCTTTAATATCCAGAAATGTTTTTTCAGAAAGAGCCCGCTTTGCCTCATCGAAATCGGAAAATGGAATTATACCTTCAGGAGTGTGCTGTGTTTTCTCATGACCTTTCCCAGCAATTAGAACGACATCTCCCGGAGCCGCACAAAAAATCGCTTTCCGAATCGCATATTTACGATCAAGTACCGCTTCAATCGCAGAACAATCTCCTCCAAACCCTTCCATAATGTCCCTTATAATCGTCAGTGGATCTTCATTTCGGGGATTATCAGAAGTAACAATAACACTGGATGAATACAAAACAGCGAGTTCTCCCATCAAAGCTCGTTTCCCTTTATCCCGTTGTCCTCCACAACCAAAAACAGTTATTAATTTTCCATAACATGAATTGGATAATGTCTTTAATACTGATTCCAGTGCATCAGGTGTATGCGCATAGTCAATATAGACCTTTACACCATCACGCTCTACTAGTTGCAATCTACCTTCTGGGAGTTGAAGCGCGTTACAGTGCGGTACAATCTCATCTAAAGTGTAACCTAAGACAAGGAGCGCACTGATAGCGGCTAATGCATTCATGCGATTATAGTGACCTGGAACGACAGGGTTCATTTTCAGTTCCGGTACTCGGACATCTGCTGAAGTAGTTGTTCCAAAGTAAATAATCGGAGTCGTACTATTCTTAGCCATTTCCATACATTGTTCATCATCCTGATTAACAATCATCGTTTCCGCCATTCGGATTAAGCGCTTCTTTGCATTGATGTAGGATGACTTTCCACCATGCTCCTCATAATGGTCAGTTCCCACGTTTAACAATAAGCCAATATCGATTTCACAATGGTCTAAGCGATTTGTGGATAACCCTAGTGAAGATGCCTCAAGAACAATATGAGTGACACCTTCTATTTCACATTTTTTTAACAAAGGATGAAGATATTCCGCTGGTAACGTTGTCATTTTTGGTCCTTCATACTCCCTGTAAACACCATCGACAAAAATGCCTGTTGTTCCTATGACGGCCGCTTTTTCCCCTAGACCTTTCAATAATTGACCGATGAAATGCGTGACTGTAGTCTTCCCATTGGTTCCCGTCACAGCTATTACCTTCATACGTTCCGCGGGATTACCAGCTAGTCGTGCACTGGCATGCGACATAAAAGTTTTACAATCGGGGACAACGATACTAACTGTCCCGGCTGGAATTTCAGTCAAATTCGTTCGATCTATAACAATAGCCGTCGCGCCTTGTCTTATAGCCTTTTCAATATATGACGCTCCATCATAATAAACACCTTCCCGCGCAACAAAGATGTAGCCTTTTTTTACTTGTAAAGAGTTTTCAGTAATTCCCGTGACCACAGTCCTAAGTTCGCCGCCGCTGACTGTACAAGGCCAGTCTTTTAGAAGCTCCGTTAATAACAGCACCAGTCTCCCCTTCCCGAACATTTTTCTATGAAAACGAATATATTGAGAGCGAACATACTTTATCGTATGAAGAGAACTCAATGAACGTCACGAAGAAAGTTGGGAGCCTTATGATCGTTCAAAAATTTGGCGGGATAGCAATGAAAGACAAGAAAATGAGATTGAATTGCATTAACCATATAAAAGCTGGATTGCATGAATATGGCGACATTGTTATTGTCGTTTCTGCAATCGGTCGTTATGGTGATCCTTACTCGACGGACAGCCTACTTCAACTGACGGATGCCTTTTTACCCACGACAGCCGCTAGCGACCTCGTCGCATCTTGTGGCGAGCTCATAGCGGCAGCGGTGTTGTCTGCCGAGCTAGAGCAGGCTGGTGTAGAAAACACAGTTCTTCATGGTACACGGGCAGGCATAATGACAACGGGTGTCTATGGCGATGGAATGATTAGTGCGATTGATACTACGTCGATTCGACAAAACCTAAAAATGACCCGTTGTGTAATCATTCCAGGTTTTCAAGGAGTTGCTGAGAATGGGCAGACGATGACACTTGGAAGAGGCGGAAGCGATTTGTCTGCCATTGCCCTTGCTGCTGCACTCCAAGCATCTCATGTAGAATTCTTTAAAGATGTCCCCGGCGTCATGACCGACGATCCACGCGAGGCGAAAAACCCTATTAAACTAGACTCGCTAAAGTTGGAGGAATTCATTCCCCTGCTGGATTGTGAAAGACCAATTATACAAAAACGTGCGGCGCTCCATGCAATGAAAACAGCGATACCCCTATATATAAGAGGTATCGCTGGTACAGAATCAGGTACATGGGTTTTGCCTTAGGCAGCAATAAAATTTACTGCTGCCTTTTTTCTTCATCAGTCATACGAACCAAAACTTGTGTGTAATATTTTCCATATGCACCTGTTCCAAGATTTGTTACATCTTTTTCAAGCAATACACTTCGGTGGGCAGGCGAATTGAGCCAACCATGCACCGCCTCAATCGCATCCACATAGTTAAAAGCTATATTTTCACGTGCTTTACGATGCTCAATTTCCGCTTCTTTCAACCTATCCGCAAGATTTCCAGTCACTGGGGATTCATGGGAAAAGTAATTTTCAAGCGCCATATCCTCGCTATGCTTTCTAGCAACTTGTGTCAGTTCATAGTCGCTTTCCACTTCACTTATACCATGATTTTTTCTATAAAGGTTTGTTAATTCATAAAGTTGTCGTTCCATAGCACGGTCCACTTCTATCTGCATTGTGGATGAAGGATGATCCGCACTTACAATTTCACCCATATAGGTCATATCATAAGGTTGATGGAGGACAAGTGTATGTGGATCTATAAAGCGCACAGCCTCCAGTTCACCGTCAATCCCGTCAAAGTAGAGTTGTGCATAGACACCTTCATAAGCAATGAGTAACCTATTTTTTATATCCTCACCATTCAATGTAAACGTATAAACACTTTCACCCGTGTGCACACTTACTTCTGATTCAACTATCGTAAACCTGTAAATGTCTTTTACGTCTTGACCGAGTTCAAAAGGTTCAACATCAGAAGATGAATCAGCTGAGTATATCTGGTTCACTTTTTCACCTATTACTCCGACCATTAATTGCACACCTTGGTCATAAATCCACCAATCGTACCCATAATCGGATGGTTCAATCCTGTCCGGTTCACCAATCTTTTCGATTAGCCTATCTACACCTTTACCGACATACTGAGATATGCCAGATTCAGGTCTTGCTGCCTGATTCATTGAAACCCCTTCACCTTTTCCGGGGATCGGTATGGCCGTTCCGTGTTTCACTGGTGATTCAAGCGGTTCATTCTCTTTCACTCCATCATCTAAAATATAAAATACCAATAGGACGATGATGAGTAGAAGTATTATTTTCCAAAGAACTTTCATTTTTCGCCCTTCTTTCCTAATCGGTAGTTCAGTCATTTCATTTCTAGCTGATTCCATAAATGAGTTGCTCTATTCATTATACTTCATCAAAGCGATAAAAAAAGCGAGGTACGTCTAATTCTAAGTCATTCACTTCTTGACACAATGTTGTCATTGCAACTGTCAGTGATTTGTTCTATTATAAATAGGTATAGGGAATTGGCTGGACGATATATGAGGAGGATATAAACTATGTATATTGAGGATACAGGCATTGAAAATATTGTAACCGACTTATCAATACTTGACGAAATTATGTTAAAACACGATCTTGTCCGTGCAGGACAATGGGACTACGAACGAGCGACATTTGATAAGAAGTATACGCTTAAAGAAGGTACATACTATTTGCGCGTATTCAGTTACACAACTGATGGTGATGTAGATACACGCGAAGCAACTATGATTCTAAAAAAACCAGTTGTGGGTAAACATTATTATCCGCACGGCGTTGAGTACGGCGAAGGAGAGCATTTCCCTGCAAGTCTCATTAAGGACTGTATCGCAACATTAAAAGCAGTAAGTGCTGAACTTGAACCTTTCAATGTAAAAAAATAATTTTATTGCAGAGGCCGAAGAACTTAAAGTTCTTCGGTCTTTTTTCGTCCTCTATTATTCAAAACTTTTTCACTACTCAATCACCTAAGTCTTGGTTATAATTGTAGTAGCGAATACTTTGGAGGAATGACCGTTGTCAAAATGGCTAACAAAACGTAATTTCATCATAATACTAAGTCTTATCCTCATCACCTTGACTTCCATTATTATCCTACCCGTTTCGTTGCCAATCATCTTCGCACTACTGATAGCATTGATAATTGAACCTATCGTCAAAATGACTGAAAAGAAGTTCAAGTGGAATCGTAAAGTATCAGTCATAACTGTCTTTATGTTTACCCTCGCAATTATTACTATTTTGCTCTACTACACGGTTACTCAATTGTTTGGTAAAATTATTGATTTCACAAAAGCAGCACCTGACTATTTCAATTCGTTGTCGGGTGTATGGATTGACGTTCAAAGTAAGCTATTACAATATACCTCAGGAATGCCTGATGAAGTCGTTATATCTGTTCAGAAAGAATTTAAGAATATATTCGATTCGATCCGTAAATCGATACTCGATTTTCTGAACTACGAGAGGATTATGTCACTTATGGCTGAAATTCCAAACTTCCTTGTCAGTTTTTCAGTCTTCATCATAGCTTTATTCCTATTTATGCTTGAACTTCCCGAATTAAGAAAAATGTTGTTTAGGCACCTAACAACGTCAACGGCAGAAAAAGTGCGGTTTATGATTACACGTCTTAACTCAGCTATATTTGGATTTTTGAAAGCGCAGCTATTAGTCAGCTTAATCATTCTGGCGGTTACATTTGTCGGTCTACTCCTGATTATTCCTAAGTATGCAGTTGTCATGTCACTTGTCATTTGGTTTATTGATATCATTCCAATTCTTGGTTCAATCCTTATACTTGCACCCTGGTCGATGTATCTATTCATTAGTGGAGATGTAGCAACAGCGACACAATTGGCTATTTTAGCAGTTATCCTACTAGTAATAAGACGAATTGTGGAACCAAAGGTAATGGGTTCACAAATTGGGTTAGCACCGCTCCCCACACTAATTGCGATGTTCATCGGGTTGAAGTTGTTCGGCTTCCTCGGATTTTTTATCGGTCCATTAGTAGTCATATTGTTTACAACAGCACGTGAAGCCGGGTTCATCAAAATGAATTTTAGAATTTAAATAGGTGAAACTAAAAAACACGAAATCACTATATGTGAGCGTGTTTTTTTACGTCTGAAAACCTATATATGGTACGCATCAGAATTCCTACTAATACCGCTTCGGCTACCACGAAGTCGCGCCTGCGCTAAAGAATCTATTTAAGAAAGCGTGTTTCATTATCAGGGTTTAGACCTGCAACCCGTATTGTGCCTTTCTAGAATAAAATAAGTATCATGTGTACATTATCGAGAGAGAGTTGAAATTCAGAGTGTGGTATATATCGCTTGACGCTCTGGGGATGCCTTTCGCCCTGAGCCTGGATTATCGCTTCGCATCCAGTCTAACGGCTTCGGCGACCCCTTTGCCGCGCCTTCGCTAGGGTGTTCCATTATTGAAAGTGATTTGGAGATATATAGACTGAGATTATATTGTGATTACTAGTTGATTGTAGTGGAGAGCGGCGACTCCGGCGGGAACAGCGCGAGCTGAAGACCCCACAGGAACGCAGCGACGAGGAGGCTGAAGCCGTGCCCGCGGAAAGCGTCCGCTCGGAACGGAAATCAACGGGATTGAAGGAAATCGGACTTTTTCAATGCCCTCGCTTACGGCTAGAGGCATCCCCATAGCGCCAAGTGTTCTACATTCCACACCTCGAACCTCAACTCTCTCGTTGTGGTCAATAATAATCCCTATATATCAAGAAGCGAGCCTATTCTCAATAAAATCGAGAATAGGCTCGCTATTTTTGTTGCTTATAGATACGCACATAAATTGGTGGTCGCCTTTGTAAAAAGCTAAGGTAAATGTTAGCCCATTTACGAAAGAAAACTCAATTAAGTTAATTACCCATGCATCGTCAATCGTTGACGTTCGCGAAGTGCTTGCGCAGTGATTTCGTCCGCATTTTCCCGTTCTTCTCTATTCCATTTAATGAAAATGCTACCTAGGACACCGACATAAACAATTTCCTGAATTACTTTCATGATAATACCGCCAAGTTGTTGATCAACCAATGATGGCATATTCGTAAATAGCTCAGGACCTGAAATACCTAACCCAGATAACCCCGCTAGCGTACCTGCAGGTACACATAGTGCCATCGCCTTTAACCATGCTTCTCCGGATTGGTAGGTTTCATAAACAGGTACATCTACGAAAATGATTAGAGAACATGCCGGAGTGATTAATATTGCACTTAATATGATATAACCAATCTTTTTCAAACCATGAAGCTTTGGTTGACCTTCCAATGTATTAATGACTGGCCACCAGAGAAATATAGCTGCAATAAACAGCGTTATCGTAAATATGGAGTGAAGGATTAGGCTCATTTTCACATTATCTAGGATAAGGGGTAAATGATAGAATGAAAACATACCGCTAAAGAACAGTACGCTTAGAATCGGTTTAGTGAAGAATCGGAAAACCTTGTCAATAATCTTGACATCAAAAACCTTTTTCCACATCCAATTTGGAATACCCATAATGATTAATGGAGCAACGATTAGTAACAAAACTGCCATTTGTACCATGTGCATTGAAAATAGGATATGACCCATTAAATCCACTGGTGAACCTTTTAAGACGTAAAGCAGAATCATACCAGTCATGAATAAAAATACCTGACTTTTTTTAACCGGATGCGAGTCTTTAAATCGATGGCGCATTTTCGTCGACATTACTAAATACAAAGCCATACCGAGTATGATAAATAGTAAGAACCATGGACTCCATAATGCCTGGAATCCAAATATGCTTAAAGGCATTTGAGATCGCTCCTTCAATAGTTTCTTTCTTCATTATAAAGCGAATGGGACTGTAACTCAATGTACGAACTATGACAGTTTTTTTAAAATAGTAAAAGCCTGTGGAGAGTAGTATCTTCCACAGGCTTTTACATCTATTAATTACCACCAAACGATTGTTACAAAAGTTAAAACAACGGCGAATGAAAGGATTACTCCAGAATACATAAACATTTGAGGAACTTCATGTCCTTTTTCGCTCATATGCATGAAGTAATACAATTGTAAACCGACTTGTACTGCAGCAAATAACAATAGCGTTGGAATAATCAAGAACTTTGAAAATCCAGCGACATCAGCTTGGTATGCCATTACCATTGAGAAAGACATGATTGTCATGAAAATCATTAGCGAAAACATCATAACCTGACTACGCATTGATTTACGTGCACGTCTTTGGCCTAAGTTAAATTCAGCTGGTGACTTTTTATAAACTTGGATGTCAGACATATTAACCAATCACTCCCATCAGATAGACTACAGTAAAGATGAATACCCAAACTACGTCAATAAAATGCCAGTACAACGAGAATGTATAGAATTTCGTCGCGTTATACAAGTTCAGTCCGCGCTTAGAATTACGATAGATAAGCAACGTTAACCATACAAGTCCGAACGCTACGTGAGCACCGTGCGTTCCAACAAGTGCGTAAAATGCCGAACTGAAAGCACTGTTGTCAAATGTGAAACCTAAGTGAATGTAATGTACAAACTCATACACCTCAAGCCCTAAGAATCCAAGACCTAGGAATGCTGTAATAACAAGCCATAGTTGCATTTTTTTGAAATCATAATTTTTCAAATGATACATTGCGTAAACACTCGTCAATGATGATGTTAATAGAAGCAACGTCATAACGAAGACAAGCGGCAATTCAAAAAGTTCTTGTGATGAAAACTCAAAGCCACTTGGACCTTTGTTCTTTAAAGCTAGATAAGTTGCAAAAAGCGTTGCAAACAAAATCGTTTCTCCGCCAAGAAAAAGCCAAAAGCCGACAAATTTGTTTTTCGCTTCAAGCGTTGCTCTTTCTGGATGATCTGGCCACGTCTCAGGGGTGAATTTTTTATTCAAATCCATTATTGTTTGCCCCCTTTACGTTTTAAATCTTTTAAGATGTCTTCTTTCTTAACATAGAAGCCCAAATCGTCTTTTAATGAACGCATTGCCATTGACACGAAAGTAAAGAGCAGACCAAAGATTAAAAGCGGCAAGCCCCATGACTCTTCAACGCGGTACATCGCACCAAATCCTGCAATGAACAAACCTAAAGACATCAAAAATGGAATGAATGAACCGTTTGGCATATGAATGTCCTGAACTGGTTCTGACGGTGTAATACCCGACAAATTCCCTTCCAATTTTTCGATATGCACTGTGTCAAGACCACGTACAAGTGGTGTCTGTGCGAAGTTATAGAATGGCGGTGGTGATTCAATCGCCCATTCCAGTGTTCGTCCGTCACCCCATGGATCATTTGCAACACGTACTTTTTTAACCGAAGTTATAATTATATTGATGACTAAAATTATAATCCCGATTGCCATAAATACCGCTCCCACGGTACTAATATAGTTAGATAAGTTCCATCCTTGTCCGTCCATGTATGTAAATACACGACGAGGCATTCCCCAGAAACCTAACCAGTGCTGAATCAAGAAAGTCAAATGGAAACCGATAAAGAAGAATGCAAAAGTTACTTTACCTAGCATTTCATTCAACATTGTACCGAACATTTTCGGCCAGTAAAGATGAGTAGCAGAAAGTATACCAAAAACAGTACCTCCAACAATTACGTAATGGAAGTGAGCAACAACAAAGTATGTGTCATGCAATTGGTAATCAAGTGGCGCTGTACCTAGCATAACACCCGTAACTCCACCCATAACAAACGTTGGGATGAAACCTAATGCATAAAGCATCGGTGTTGTTACTTTTATACTTCCTCCCCACATGGTGAGCAGCCAGTTAAATATCTTGACTCCGGTAGGTATGGCAATTGCCATTGTCGCTACAGAGAAGATAGCGTTCGCCGTCGGTCCAAGACCAACTGTAAACATATGGTGAGCCCAAACCATGAATCCAAGGAATCCGATAAGGACGGTAGCGAATACCATCGCGGAATAACCAAAGAGACGTTTGCGTGAGAAGATTGAGAATACCTCCGAGAAAATACCGAAAGCGGGTAAAATCAGTATATATACTTCAGGGTGACCAAAAATCCAGAATATATGCTCCCAGATAATTGTATTTCCACCCATCGTATGATCAAAGAAATTCCCTCCAAACATTCGATCAAACGTAAGAAGGAAAAGTCCTACCGTAAGTGGTGGGAATGCGAACAAGATCATTGCTGATGCAACAAACGTAGTCCATGTGAAAAGTGGCATACGCATGTATGTCATTCCCGGAGCACGCATGTTAATAATTGTGACGAGGAAGTTAATTCCTCCAATTAACGTACCCAGACCTGCAATTTGAAGACCTATTGCATAAAAATCGACACCATGTCCTTCTGATACCATTGCGAGAGACGCATAAGAAGTCCAACCTGCATCGGGAACTTGACCAACAAACCAAGAAACGTTTAAGAATATACCACCGAACATGAACAACCAAAATCCTAATGAATTTAGGAATGGGAATGCGACATCTCGTGCTCCGATTTGGAGCGGCATGACGGCGTTCATGAATCCAATTAATATCGGCATGGCCGCAAGGAAAATCATCGTCGTTCCGTGCATCGTAATAAGCTGATTGAATATCCCAGCACTGACGAGATCGTTGTTTGGCGTTAGAAGCTGCAAACGGATAATCATCGCTTCTATACCGCCGACTACGAAGAAGAATCCTCCACCTAGGAGATAAAGGATACCAATCTTCTTATGGTCGACTGTTGTCAGCCAATCCCACAGCGTTGCGCCAAAACCTCTTTTTTGAGCAACTGAACTCAATTTGTTTACCTCCTCTTCAATTTCACGTTAATAATTACTTTTCTACCGAAAGACCCATAAGGTACTCTGAAATTGCATTTAATTCATCGTCGGAAAGCTGTTCACCGAATGACGGCATCAAGTTTCCAGGCTTGTATTTTTGAGTGTCAGAAATCCATTCAACTAAGCTTTCTTCTGTGTGATCCATAAATCCTGCAACTCGATTACGGTCACCGAATGAAGCTAAGTTTGGACCAATCGCTCCACTTTCACCAACCGCGGAAGTTGCATGACATGCAATACAGCTTTGTTGGAACAGTTCTTCACCTTGAGTTGTTGCTGCAGCGACATCTGTCGTTTCTTCGCCAGTTGCTTGCATCGCTGTAACCCATTCGTCAAACTCGGCTGACGGTAACGTTTTCACTTTGAAATCCATTAATGCATGTGATGGTCCGCAAAGTTCCGCACATTTACCGTAAAATACACCGTCTTTAAGATCTTTCGACTCTTCGTCAAACGTTAAGTAAAACTTATTGACGTTTTCAACGTTCGTGTCGAGCTTACCTCCAATTGCCGGAATCCAGAAGGAGTGCTTAACATCCGCTGCTATCAAGTTGAAATATACTTTTTCCCCAGTTGGTACAACAAGTTCCTGTGCTGTAACGATTCCGAGGCTTGGGTATTCAAACTCCCACCAGTATAGTTTCGCCGTAACATCGACGACAAGATTTTCAGCATTTCCATCCTCATCTACTGTCTCCATCGCTGTAACATCACTGAATTTATATGTGTAATAAACAGTAGGTACAGCTAGAAGGATTACTAGAAGAACCGGAATGACCGTCCACACAAGTTCCAATGTATGGCTTCCTTCAATGTCCTTAGGAACATGGTCTTCACCTAATTTTGAACGTCTGAAGCGAACAATTGCAACTAAGTAGATGGCCATTACTACGACAATAACGAACAACATAATTGATGATGATAATATCAACAATTTGAATTGATCTTTTCCAACTTGTCCTGCCGGAAGAAGTGTGGATAGCTCTTGTTGGCCACAACCCGCAAGGAATACGGTTAGAGCTGCTAATAGAGAAAAAAGACGCCACTTTTTGAGTCCTTTCATCATCGCTTAATGATACCTCTCTTTCTAAAAATGATTTATTAATCTTGAGGACGATTGACCTCTTTATGTGAATTCCTGTCTAAAGAAAGAATTCCGGAACACTAGATGAATATCGAGAAAATGATCATTGAAACAAATAGGATTGTCATGTAATTCAATGAATAGACAAACATTCCTGTAGCCCATTTAAGATCATCTTTGGCTTTAAAGCCCTTAAGCGCTAAATAAAGCCATCCGATATTCAACGCGGTAGCAAGAACTAAGAAGCCTATTCCAAGTCCGCTAAGTAGAAATGGGATTGGAAATAAAAACAGTACCCATGCAAGCATCGATTTCTTAGTTCTAGCAAAACCTTTTACAACAGGTAGCATTGGAATATTCGCTGCGCGGTATTCCTCTGTTCTTCGCATCGCCAGTGCATAAAAATGAGGCGGTTGCCAAACGAACATGATTAGGAATAATGCCCAAGCACCTGCTCCCAGTGCTGGCTCGACCGCTGCCCATCCGATTAACGGCGGTATCGCTCCTGAAACACTTCCCACAACTGTATTACTAACATACCTGCGTTTCGACCACATCGAATAGAGTACAACATAACTGAAGATACCTGCAAGTCCCCAAAGACCAGCTGCTACAGAAGCGGAAAACAAAAGAACTTCACCTACAACGATGAAAATCAGTGCAAGTGCCAATACAGCCGGTGCCTTAAAGCGTCCGGTAACTGTTGGTCTGGACTTCGTTCTCGTCATAACAGGGTCAATGTCGCGATCAATTAAATTATTAAGCGCCGCAGATCCGGCAATAATCAATCCAGAACCGACAAGAGCATAGATTAGCAAATCTATATTATGTAGAAAGTTTTTACCAGTGAATTGAAACGCAAGAAATAGTCCGGTAAAAGTAGTAATCATATTCGAGTTGACGATGCCGATTTTAATAAGCGCAAGGAAGTCTTTATAAAGAGACACAGTCACTGCTTTTGATTCGGCGGGTGCAGAAATGGTATGACCGTTTGACAAGTTACCCCTCCTTTCAAAGTTGTATGTATCAGCCGCTATACTTTACTATATCGAAAATCGAGCTGTAATTCTATACATATACAAAATTTTACCCGAATCTATAGTAAAAGCGACACATTCATTAATGAACTCTCTCTATAGTAAATCATTTCTATATACCTTTTGTGAAGTTAAAGCGTCTTCTTTATGAACAATTTGTGAAATAGGCAGTTACTCAGCCATTAATAGCTGTTCATCGTTGTCTTTTCAGCTTTTTTTCGTTATCATCAAAAACGCAGGGAACTTTTTTGCAGCTAGTTATCATTTAAAAAGTAGGTGTCTTTTCTTGAAATATAATAGGTATTTGAAATGGTTTGCAGTCGCCTCAACAATAGGCATGCTTTTAATCTTACTCGGCGGAGCTCTTGTTTCAAAGACTGATAGCGGGATGGGTTGCGGTAGACATTGGCCGGGATGTAACGGTCAATTAATTCCTGATGAGATTACTGCAGAAGTTCTGATTGAATTTTCGCATCGACTCGTCACCGGCTCCGTTGGAATCTTAATTGTCATTTTAGCTGCCTGGTCATGGAAAGCAATCGGCCATATCAGAGAAACAAAATTTTTAGCAGTTATGGCAGTGTTCTTTCTTATACTACAGGCATTGATCGGTGCGGCTCAAGTATTATGGGGCCAAGGGGACTTCATACTCGCCCTTCACTTTGGGATTTCACTTCTATCTTTTGCAGCAGTTCTTCTATTAACACTACTTATATTTGAAGTAGACAGTAAATTTGATGCCGATAAAATTCAGATTGGAAAATGGTTAAAATGGAACACGATTGGCGTTACAATTTACTCTTACATCGTCGTTTATACCGGAGCACTTGTGCGTCATACTGAATCGGGACTGGCCTGTATTGACTGGCCATTATGCCAGAACGACTCTTTCGCACTTCCTCGTAATATGTATGAGTGGGTTCAGATGGGTCACCGTGCTGCAGCGGCACTCATTTTCATCTGGCTATTGGTCATCATGATACATGCAATTCGTCATTACAAAAATCAGCGTGTCATCTACTGGGGATGGATTATCGCATTTACCCTTGTAGCAATTCAGGCGACTACGGGCATGACGGTTGTTTTGACAAAGTTGAACCTTTACTTTGCTTTGCTCCATTCACTATTTATCACATTACTATTTGGATTGTTGACTTATATGATTCTCCTTGTATCGAGAAGTAAAATTACAAAATAAATGTAGATGGGCTGTCCCTTGGGACGGCCCTTTTATATAGTTACCCAAAATAGTAGAGAAAATAACAACAGCACACGGATTAAATCCATGTGCTGTTGTTATTTCTATTAATGTTCTAATTCTACGAGCAAGTCTCCAGTAGAAATCGACTCTCCAGCAGTAACATATATGTCTTTAACTACACCGTCAAAAGGTGCTTGAATCGTCGTCTCCATTTTCATAGCTTCTGTGATGAGCAAATGTTCTCCTCTTTTCACTTTCGCTCCTATGGAAGTTGCGACTTTCAAAACTGTACCCGGCATCGTTGCAGCAATATGGGCTTCATTCGAAGAATCTGCTTTTTGTTTACGAACTGTAACGGACTCAACATTCATATCTTCAATGATGACTTCACGCGGTTGTCCGTTAAGTTCAAAATAGATTACTCTTGTCGCATCTGGCTGCGGTTCACTAATGGATACAAGTTTAACAATCAGTGTTTTCCCTTTTTCAATTTCCACTTCGATTTCTTCACCGAGGCGCATTCCGTATAAAAATTCAGGTGTATCAATTACTGATAGATCACCGAAAAGCTTATTTGTCGCGGAATATTCTTCAAAAACTTTCGGATACAGTGCATATGAAAGCACTTCATGACTTGTAATCGGTCGTCCAAGTTTTGTATTTAATTCTTTTTGAAGATTTTCGAAATCGGCATCTTCTAGTAACTCTCCAGGACGAACTGTTATAGCTTGACGTTCTTTTAGAATTATTTTTTGTAATTCTTCAGGGAAGCCACCAAATGGCTGGCCGATATAGCCCTCAAAAAACTCAATTACTGATTCTGGGAAGTCGATTGATGTTCCACGGACCAAAACGGATTTTTCATCCATTTCATTTTGAACCATGAACAAAGCCATGTCCCCAACGACTTTGGATGACGGCGTCACTTTTACGACATCACCGAATAGCATGTTTACGCGTGAATACATACTTTTGACTTCTTCCCAGCGCTCACCAAGGCCTACTGCCTTAGCTTGTTGTTGTAAGTTAGAATACTGACCGCCTGGCATTTCGTGAACATAGATTTCCGAATGTGGACTCATCATGCCACTTTCAAAGTGCTGGTAGTACTTCCGAACATCTTCCCAGTAATAAGATAGATTCTCTAGCGAGTCGACGTTTGCACGCACATTGCGTTTACCGCCCTGTAGCGCATAGTGTAACGAGCTCGCTGACGGTTGTGAAGTTAGACCCGCCATCGCCCCTAAAGCCGTGTCAACGATGTCCACGCCAGCCTCAACTGCTTTCGCATACATATAAATCCCATTACCGCTCGTATCGTGGGAATGTAAGTGAATTGGAATGTCCACTGTCGCCTTCAACTCTGAAACAAGTCGATATGCAGCTTCTGGTTTCAACAGACCCGCCATATCTTTAATAGCTAGAATATGCGCTCCGGCTGATTCAAGCTCTTTTGCCATGTCTTTATAATATTGAACGGTATATTTTGCACGCGAATCATCTAGGATGTCGCCTGTATAGCAGATAGCCGCTTCAGCAACTTTACCTGCATCACGCGTAGCGTCAATAGCAACTTCCATTCCTTTAATCCAGTTCAAGCTGTCGAATATACGGAATACGTCTATTCCAGCATCCGCCGATTTCTTAACGAATTCCCGGATAACATTATCAGGATAATTCGTGTAACCAACTGCATTTGCACCACGGAACAACATTTGGAGAAGGACATTTGGAATTTGTTCACGTATTTTCAGAAGCCTGTCCCATGGATCTTCTTTCAAGAATCTGTAAGCGACGTCAAATGTCGCACCGCCCCACATTTCATATGAGAATAGATCGGGCATGAGTCTTGCCGATTCAGATGCAATTGACGTCATATCAGAAGTCCTCACACGCGTTGCCAACAGCGACTGGTGAGCATCGCGGAATGTTGTATCTGTTAAAAGAACATCATCTTGTTCTTTTATCCACTTGATAAGCCCTTCTGCACCACGTTCATCTAAAATCTGTTTTGTACCTGACGGTGGAGGTGTGAGAAGGTCCACTATCGGTTTTCTTACCGGATGAAACACTGGCTTCGATTGTTTACCGATTCCTGGGAATCCGTTGACAGTAACATTCCCAATATAATTCAACATTTTCGTTCCGCGGTCTTTACGGTTAGGGAATAGGAATAGTTCCGGTGTCGTATCAATAAAACTAGTATTGTAGTTTCCTGTTAGGAAGTTTTTATGTTTTACAACATTTTCGAGGAATGGGATATTTGTCTTGATGCCCCGAATCCTGAACTCTTGTAAGTTACGGCTCATTTTAGATGCAGCCTCACGGAACGTCATGCCCCATGTTGAAACTTTGACCAGTAATGAATCATAATACGGTGTTATAACAGCACCTTGGAATCCGTTACCTGCGTCAAGTCGTACACCAAAGCCTCCACCAGAACGGTAAACCGATAATTTTCCTGTGTCAGGCATAAAATCGTTCAATGGATCTTCTGTTGTAACACGGGATTGAATCGCATATCCAAATAGCGGTATGTTTTCTTGCGTCGGAATACTTCCTTCGCCTTCATGAATGTTTTTTCCATCTGCAATACGAATTTGTGCATGAACGATGTCAATGCCCGTCACCATTTCTGTAATCGTATGCTCTACTTGAATTCGCGGATTGACTTCGATGAAATAATATTGACCGTTTGAAACAAGGAATTCCACTGTACCCGCATTTTTATAATCAACATTTTTCATCAATTTTACTGCCGCATCACAAATCTGTTCCCTCAACCCATCTTCCAATGAAATGGAAGGTGCAATTTCAACAACTTTCTGGTGGCGGCGCTGAATTGAGCAATCTCTTTCGTATAGGTGAATAACATTGCCATATGTATCCCCAAGAATTTGGACTT
This sequence comes from Sporosarcina sp. Y1011, assembly GCF_057669885.1. NCBI lineage: Bacteria > Bacillati > Bacillota > Bacilli > Caryophanales > Caryophanaceae > Sporosarcina > Sporosarcina sp. Y1011. The sequence goes on from NZ_JBYHFP010000003.1 coordinate 274,809, forward strand.
CGATATGTTTTGGTAAATCGATGTATTTCTCCACGTACACTTCATCGGATCCGAATGCAGATTTCGCTTCTGATCGTGCGCGTTCAAACGCCTCGTTGACTTCGTCCGCTGAATTTACAATTCGCATGCCGCGTCCGCCGCCACCAAGTGATGCCTTGATAATGATTGGATAGCCGTTTGTCTCTCCAAATCTTCCGACTTCTTCGACCGTAGAAACAGGACCATCACTACCTGGAATAACAGGGATGCCTGCATTGATAGCTTGAGTCCTCGCCTTGACTTTATCTCCGAACATGTCCAATTGCTTTGAACTTGGACCTATGAAGATAATTCCCTCTTCCTCGAGACGTCTCGCAAAATCGGTATTTTCAGCTAGGAATCCATAACCGGGATGGATGGCATTTGCGCCGGAGTCTTTCGCTATTGCGATGATCCCTTCGATGTCAAGATAAGCATCGATTGGTTTCTTTCCTTCTCCGACAATATAAGACTCATCCGCCTTATAACGATGAAATGACCCACTATCTTCAGTGGAATAAATACCCACTGTCGGGATATTCAATTCAGTACAAGCACGAAAAATTCGGATAGCAATTTCTCCACGATTCGCTACGAGGATTTTGTTAATCTGTTCCATCACTAGGCACTTCCTTTTCTCATTGTTTTTTCATATTTCACGAACATAGAAACATTCGTTAATATTCCTAAAGATAAAGATAACAGAATAATGGAAGTTCCGCCATAACTTATAAATGGCAAGGTTACGCCTGTAAGCGGTACCAACCCCGTCAGACCACCCAAATTAACGAATGTTTGAATTCCTATCATACTTCCTATTCCAGCTGCTAGCATACGTGCATGTGGATCTTTGGCTTTAAGTGCGATTGATAACGCCCTCAAAACGATAAAACCAAGACCCCCAATAACTATAATAGCACCCAATAAGCCTAATTCCTCTGAAATAACCGCCATGATGACATCTGTCTGCGGTTCCGGCAAATAACCCATTTTTTGAATTGAGTTACCAAGGCCTCTTCCAGAAATGCCTCCAGAGCCAATTGCAATATAACCGTTCGCAATTTGATAGCCCGATCCTTGAATATAATCAAACGGATTGAGGAATGACAGAATCCTTCCTTTCCTTCCGTCGGTCATAATTGATTCCCACTGAAAATATAGAATAAGAGCTGCAAAAATTAGACCGACCGAAATGAGTCCGCTAATTTTTAAGAAGGTGCGTTTTTTAATACCACTTGCCGCAAGTACAGAAAGTGCAGTGATAATAATAATAAACGAACCTCCTATGTCCGTCTCAAGCATGATGGAACCGACCGCTAAAACGAGGATACCTACGGGAGGCCAAATTGATTGGTTAATGTTGTCGATTGTACCAGATTCATATTTTTTTGCAAATACGCCAGAAAAGTAAACTATTAAAACAAGTTTTGCTACTTCGGATGGTTGCAGATTGCCAAATGGCGTTTTAATCCAACTGGTAGCCCCGACATGTTCACCCGAGCCCACGAAATGGACCATGAATAAAAGAGTTAACATACTGATTACTGCAAAAATCATTAACTTTTTCCGTTTGTAATTCTTATATGGAAAAAAAGCCGCCAGAAAGAAAGCAGGAATCGCGAGGCTTAGGTTTAATAGTTGCTTTTGATAAAAATAGTCAGCCGGATAATCATATCTATCCACAGCCGTTACCATACTTGAACTATAAATCATAACTAGTCCAAAAAGACAGAGCAGCAAATAGACAAAGAACAAGGGGAAATCAAAATAACGAACTAGTTTTTTTACATATATTTTCATAGGGTTACCTCTTTTTCATTAAACAAAAAACTCAAACCTTTATGTCAGTTTGAGTTTTCGGCTTATTTTCTCGTATATATTTCGTGTAAGACTGTCATTTCTTTCTCAAGTAAAGAAAGAATTTCGTTACCTTTAGATCGTTCAATCAAACCGAGCTTGACGGCAAATTCAATTTCCCGTGATAGTCCATACATTTGTGTATCCAGCACTTCTTCATATAGCGGACACTGAGGCATCGTCAAATGGTCCATTTGTACTTTTATTAGTTGACCTATCTTATCAGCATCGGCCTGAAGTTGTTTCATCGCCTTTTCCTGATACGTTTCCTGCAATTCTATATCCATGAGGACGCCCCCATCAAACTTTTATTTCTTAATGGTTATTATGAATAAATTGTATCTTCCGATTCGGGAAAAAGCAAGTGATTTCCCTTTGACTCTATGCATCCGATTGGAAAAGCTTTTCCTTGTGGCAACGAAGCGTTATACTGATATGAAAAGATTTTTTTATTATTTAGGGGGATATTCGTTTGGAAAAAATAATTCCGATTAAAGGAAATGTACGTTATGGCATCACACTAGACCCAACTGTATGGATTTTCGATGATCGTCGTGTCGATTTAAAAACATACTTCACCGAAAATCGCGTTGAAAAAGATGAACTGGAAGAATATAAAAGAGCTATGGGAAAACATTGGTCCCGCGAAATAATGGAGGGTGCAACTGTTCCTCCAACGTTAGAAACGGAGAAAAAGTTTGAAAAAAGAAAGGTTGTGACTGGTACCTATGGTATTCAATTAAGTCACTTCTTGAAAATTGCAGAGCCTGCTACTAACGCCGTGACATTTTCATTTGAAACGTCTGACGGCGATAGCCATACTTTCCCGCTTGAAAGAGCAGAAGAAATTATTTTTAAATTTAGTGATGAAGGAAAACCACTTCTTGATGGCGGTCCAGTTCATGTCATTTTCAAAGACGGATCGAACAACGATAATCCGATTCGCAACGTCATAGCAATCCAAGTCGATTGAAGGAGGATTTCCAATGCGCGTAAAATGTGTCATTTGCGACAATATCGGACAACTTCCGGATGATCTACCACTGGCAAAAACACTTCGTAACCGTCCAATTCACACGTATATGTGTGAGGAATGCAATGTCCGGATTGCAGAAAAAACGATTGCACGTATTGCAACAGGGAACTTCATATTTCACCGTAGTTCACTTGCCATCGAAAAAAAGTTTTAAAAAAAGAAGACTCCCATCAAACGATGGGGTCTTCTTTTTCGTCTTTGTATTCATTCATTCTACGGACTCTGTAAATTATTAAAATGAGAGCCGCAACGATAAGCCCTTCCACAATCGGGAGGAAAAATCCAAGAAAAGTTAATATTAGACAGCCGATAAACAGGAATACATAGATGACTAAAGTCTGTAATGGCTTAAGCTTTCTAGCAAATCCCAGTTTATAAACAATTGCCGACATGAGGAAGACGAGGGCAAAAAGCACATAACCGGCTATCGTAAAGGAAGGCATCACTTCGTAAATGAAGCGTGCGATGCCTGACATCCGTCCGAATACCTCTGCATCCCCAACACTAGCACTCATTCAACACAGTCCCTTCTTAAAAGCTATTCTATTGGCCAAGTCAACGAGAAGGCATATTAACCCTACCTACCGCTAACAAGACGCTTAGATGAACCGCCTGGCCTTCTATTTGTCCGAATTTGAGCAGAGGAAGACATGTATCGTTTCCTCTGCTCAAATTTTAATTAGATGAAGTTGGAAAATTATTTCTTTTTCTGTACGCGTTCACGTTCGTTTTTATCAAGAATTTTCTTACGAAGTCTGATTGATACCGGCGTTACTTCGCAATACTCGTCATCATCCAAATATTGCAACGCTTCTTCAAGCGACATAATACGTGGTTTTTTAGTTGTAACCGTCTGATCCTTCGATGCAGAACGAACATTCGTTGCTTGTTTAGCTTTCGTTAAGTTGATAGTCAAATCGCTTTCGCGCGTATTTTCACCAACTACCATTCCAGCGTAAATCTCAGTTCCAGCACCAACGAACATAATACCGCGATCTTCAAGCTGCATTATGCTGTAAGGCGTAGCTGTTCCGTTCTCCATCGAAACAAGAACACCGTTTCTGCGACCGCCAACTTTACCTTTTGCCATCGGCTGGTAAGAATCGAACGTATGGTTCATAATTCCGTAACCTCTTGTTAATGTAAGGAAATCAGTTGAATAACCGATTAATCCACGAGCAGGTACATTGAATATTAGACGAACTTGTCCGTTACCATTGTTGATCATATCGAGCATTTCGCCTTTACGTTCACCGATTGACTCGATAATTGCACCTGTATGCTCTTCAGGAATATCAATTTGTAAACGTTCGATAGGCTCACAACGAATGCCATCTATTTCTCTTACGATTACTGTTGGTTTCGAAACTTGTAATTCAAATCCTTCACGACGCATGTTTTCAATCAGAATCGAAAGGTGAAGCTCACCACGTCCTGAAACAGTCCATGCATCTGGTGAATCAGTTGGATCTACGCGAAGAGAAACGTCTGTTTGCAATTGGGATTGAAGGCGTTCGTCGATTTTTCTTGACGTTACCCATTTACCTTCTTTACCTGCAAACGGACTATTGTTTACAAGGAATGTCATTTGTAGCGTTGGTTCGTCAATGAACAACTCGGGAAGTGCTTCTAGATGATCTGCCGGACAAATTGTTTCACCGACGTCAATGTTCTCCATACCAGATACCGCAACGAGATCTCCAGAGAAAGCCTCTTGGATATCAACGCGTTTCAAACCAAGGAAACCTGACAATTTGGTAACACGGTAGTTTTTCACAGTACCATCACGTTTCATTACGGCAACCGACTGTCCAACTTGCATCGTTCCGCGGAAAACCCGTCCGATACCGATGCGGCCTACGTAATCGCTGTAGTCAAGAAGAGATACTTGGAACTGTAAAGGCTCGTCGCGATTATCGACTGGAGCAGGGATATGTTCTAGAATTGCGTCATAAAGTACACGTAACGTTTCTTCTTGTGTTGAAACATCTGGTGATAAGCTTGCAGTACCGTTGAATCCTGATGCATAAATGACTGGGAATTCAAGCTGTTCGTCGTTGGCATCAAGTTCGATGAATAACTCAAGAACTTCATCAACCACTTCTTCCGGACGAGCAAATTCACGGTCAATTTTATTAACGACAACGATTGGTTTCAGGTTCTGTTCAAGCGCTTTTTTCAATACGAAACGCGTTTGTGGCATACATCCTTCGTATGAATCGACAACTAGAATTACACCATCTACCATTTTCAAGATACGTTCCACTTCTCCGCCGAAATCTGCGTGACCTGGTGTATCCAAAATGTTGATTTTTGTTTCTTTATATTCAATTGCTGTATTCTTTGCAAGAATTGTAATTCCACGTTCACGTTCAATTTCATTTGAATCCATTGCGCGGTCATCTACTTGTTCGTTAGAACGGAAGATGCCCGATTGTTTTAAAAGTTGATCGACAAGCGTCGTTTTTCCGTGGTCGACGTGGGCGATAATAGCTATGTTACGTAAGTCATTTCTAAGTTTAGTCATGATTTCACTCCATTATTCTTTTTTCGGTTGATTAACTGTGTTATTATAACACATGAAAAGATAATTCGAAAACATTTAATTGTAGATGGAGGTAATTTTTTGAAAAACATCAAATGGATTTTCGTTTTTTACTCCATTGCCGCTATAGCTTCAATGTGTGCAATCGGTGTTGCAGTTGGCATGGGCAGTTTTCCCATCGCCATTATCGCTATACTGGCACTCATTCTTATAATGGGCAACGGATTCAAGACGAAAAAAAGATATAGAGAACAAGGTATACTATAGAATAGGATTAATCCATAGGGTCGTTTCAAGTTATTCGGTATATCCGGTACTTGACGGCCCCTTTTTTTATTGTTTTAGACGGATATATTTAGTCAATATATCCTCATGTAAGCCTGGCCTTGCAACGATAAATGTATCTTGGCCGAGTAGGCGAGGAGTTTCCCCTTTCATGTTTGTTGCAACAGCACCGACCTCCTGAGCAATAACAATTCCCCCCGCTATATCCCATGGGGAAAGTCTCATCGACATATACGAATCCAGTCTGCCCGATGAGACATACGCCAACTCCATTGCAGCCGATCCATAAGACCTTGTCCCTCTACACTTCTGAATAAGCTCTATGATTTGTTCGTTTTCAACAAAGCGATTTGGAGCCACCCAACTAGCATTAATACCAATGACTGCTTCGCTAAGCGGTGTAATCTCCAATAGGGGCAGCCGCTCATCATTGAAGTAAGCTCCTTCATCTTTCGCCGCATGATAAAAATCATCACCCATCACATCATAAATATAGCCTAACATTCCGACACCTTCGGCAAATATCCCTAGCGAAATGGCAAAGTTTCGTTTTTGATGAATGAAATTCATTGTTCCATCAATTGGATCAAGCATCCAGACAACCCCGTCAAGTGTCTGAACATCATCACCGAATCCCTCTTCACCCATAATTCTATGACTTGGAAAATCCTTTTTTATCCGACTTATGAAAAACTGTTCAATTTCCTTATCTATATTTGTCACAAGATCATTGGCATCCGACTTAGAATTGATGTCAATTTGATTGAAAAAAGAAACACGTATTTTATGTCCCGCCTCTTTAATCAAGGATTTTGCGTAACGATCAATACTTCCCCATTGCATGAAGCCACCTCTTCCCCTTCAACCATCTATATCATACTATAACGAAAAAAGCATCCCATTACACTATCCCTGTTTTGCAAGGAAGTGTAGGGATGCATTTTTCAGCGAGCCACTCGTACTTATGAAAATCCATTCAGAATCTCCATTTCACGATGAATCTCCATTAACCTATGTTTACTCTTCATGTTTTGTGTTGCATCTTTTTCCTGTATTGCATCGAAAAGCGTCGCAAGTTCATAATCAAGTTCTAAGTTCAGCAGCTTAACATATTCTTTCTCAACATCGGCTTTCCGAATTACATGGACGACCTGTTTCATAGTTGACACCCCTTTTTCATTATATAGTCAAAATTTTCCGTTAGTTATTATTAAAATATGCCATGGCTTAGGGTTGCTCTAGTTATAAGCCTTGTTATTTAAGATTGTTCCCCGATTTCTGCTATGATAAACGTGTAAATGTTATTGGGGGTAATGAAAATGCTAAATTATTTTTGGGAAAAAGATGATTTTGATGTATTTTCCACTGAAGGACTTGAAAATCGGATGGAAGCACTTCAAAATCGGATTCAACCTAAGTTCCATACGCTTGGCACACACTTTGCGGATCGTCTATCCGCACACGGTACAGATGAATTTTTTCCACATGTCGCAAAACATGCAAGACGGACAGTCAATCCTCCTAAAGACAGCTGGGTAGCATTCGCACCTGCAAAACGAGGATATAAAGCTTTGCCTCACTTTCAGATTGGCTTATGGGGAACACATTTATTCATTATTCTTGCAGTTATTTATGAAAATCCTGATAAGAAGGGAATTTCTGAAAGACTTGAAAGGAAAATGAACGTTTTAACTTCCCTTCCAGCATCCTATATTGTATCCGGCGATCATATGAAACCTGAAGCTATGAATATTAAGGATATGGAAAAATCCGGATTGGAACAGCTTTTAGAACGCCTACAAACCGTTAAAAAAGCCGAATTTCTTGTTGGACGTCATTTATCACGTGAAGATGCCATTAAACTGTCCACTGAAGAATTCATGGAATTTGCAGAAGAAACTTTTGATTGTCTACTCCCGGTGTATGATGTTGTCATTAATAGAAAGTAAAAGGAATGCTCCCGCTTAACGCGTGGGCATTCCTTTTATTATTTCTTCCTTTTTTGCAACTTTTGCAGCCTGAATTACACGGTAACTGTTGTAACCGCTCGCTTCTTCGAATTCTTTAAACAATGTCTTTTCTTCTGACATGGAAGGCACAACTTTTTTAAATCCGCGATATGCTTCAAGCATCTTTTCTCCAGCAATACCTGATTCATATGCTTTTTCAATTGCCTCATAAAAACTGGCGACTGCGATTATTTCAACAGTTGACCAGTCCTCCCTGATTGGATAATTATAATCCATGTGTACATCCCCTTTATTAACTTTAGTTCCAACTGGTGCGGATTGCCTTTGCTTGCTCGACCATACGTTCAAATAATTCAGCAACGGAAGGCACATCATTAATAAGTCCCGTAACTTGACCCGCCCATCCAAAGCCATTGTCAGAATCTCCGTCGTGGATGAAACGCCGGTTTGCTTCTCCGCTAATATAATCTTTCAATGCTTCATAATCAGTATTCTGTGCTTCCATTTCGAGTATTCTACCCGTCCAACTGCCTGTTAATGCACGTGCAGGGGATCCAATTGTCCGCTTGATAACAGTTGTCCCTGTTTCTTTGCTGGCTAAAAGAAGGTCAATATACGCTTGTGAAGCATGAACGCACTCTTTCGTTGCGATAAACCTTGTACCCATCTCTATCCCTTCAGCGCCCAGTGCATGAGCAGCCATCCACCCACGTCCATCTCCGATTCCGCCCGAGGCAATAACAGGAATTGAGACGGCATCGACAACTTGCGGGACAAGAACCATTGTACCGATGTCATCGCGACCAAGATGCCCCCCACCTTCCTGTCCAACAACCATAACAGCATCGGCTCCAAGTGATTCCGCCTTCTGTGCCTGTCTTTTAGCGGCAACGAGTACTAGCTTTTTGACATTTGTGTTTTCAAGTTGCGCAAAAAATGGTGCTGGGTTTCCTCCTGTCACCGACATGACTTGAACTCCCTCTTCGAGTGCTGCCTCCACCATATGTGCGAAAGGTCGTCCATGCTGTCCAATTGCAAAGTTTACACCGAAAGGCTTATTCGTCATCCCTTTCACTTTCTGTATCTCTGCTCTGAGTTCATCGGCCGAGTCCAAACTCATAGCCGTTATCTGCCCGAGTCCCCCAGCTTCCGAAACGGCGGCAGCAAGCTCCGCGTATGCTAAGTATGCCAAGCCACCTTGAACGATGGGATACTGCACTTCAAGCAGATCCGTTATTCTAGTTTTCCATTCCATTTGTTTATCCCCCTCATTATCTCTACTATAGAATATTCTTCATTGGCACCTACCAAACCTTTACCGAAGACTCTTATTGCTCAGGAACCTTAATAGTTCCAGGATCTACGAAATCATATCCCTTTTCTCTTAAACCGAGGACGATTTTCTCCAGTGCTCCAGCTGTCCATTCACGATCATGCATGAGAAGATTCGCACCATCACGCAATAACTCAGTGTTCACCATGATATCCGCCAATGCATCCACATCCATATACTTTTTCTCCCAATCATAGCCAAATGACCAATTCATCAAAAGCATTCCATCTTTTAGCGCTAGCGCTTTGCTATAGTCCGTATTACTGCCAAACGGAGCTCTAAAAAACACTGGACGCTCACCAATAATCTCCTCTACTGCATCACTCACTGTAAGGATTTCTTCAATTTGTTTTTCTTCTGAAAGTTGTTTCAAATCAGCGTGCGTTTTCGTATGATTGCCGATCATAAATCCTAATTCATGAATCTCTTTCAATATAGCTCTTTCTTCATCCGTATCAATAAAATGACCGTTTACAAAAAAGATTGCTGGTGCAGCAATACTTTTCAGCGTCTTAGCCATATCTAATGCCCATTTATCAGGTGCATCGTCAATTGTCAGTAATACAACCTTGCTGTTTGCACTTCCAATCGGTTCAATCGCATATGTCGCGGGATTCACTACATACAATGGTTCAGTAACTTCTTCTATTTCTTCTATTTCTTCGAGATCTTCAACAGTACTTTTGTCAATGATTTCAACGTCAGATTCAGATGATTTCTCGTCTCTATTTTCAGGCTTGGCGTCTACATCTCTGTCGGAACATGCTGATAATACCAATAACAATGCGCTCAATATGTATATTATTTGTTTTTTCAAGCTAGTCCCCGCCCTTTCAATTCCTTAAATAATAACATAATTAAAGTTTCATAAGAAAAGAATACCAGTTTAATAGTTATATTCACAATATATCAAACTAAAAAAACCGTCTAGGAGGACAAATTTCGGCCTCATAGACGGTTTAAACTCTAACTAAAGTTTTTATTTTGTAATCATATGAATTGGTTTACCTAAAGCAACTTCCGCTGCTTCCATTGAGATTTCACTCAACGTCGGATGGGCATGAATTGTCATAGCCACATCTTCAAGTGTCATTCCCGCTTCAATTGCAAGTGCTAGTTCAGCAATCATGTCTGATGCACTTGCACCTACTATTTGAGCCCCAAGTAGTAGTCCGTCTTCTTTACGTGATACAAGCTTAACGAACCCTTCTGAAGCATCAAGTGCTAGTGCACGTCCATTAGCCGCAAATGGGAATTTCCCTACTACCGTTTCATAACCTTCTTCTTTTGCCTGTTGCTCGGTAAAGCCAACAGATGCAAGTTCAGGATCAGTGAAACAAACAGCAGGAATCGCCAAGTAGTCAACTTCAGACTTCTCGCCTGAAATCGCTTCTGCAGCAATTTTCGCTTCATAAGAAGCTTTATGTGCAAGTTGAAGTCCAGGAACGATATCACCGATTGCGTAGATATTTGGAATGCTTGTTCTGCATTGTTTATCGACTTCGATGAGACCGCGCTCAAGGAACTTAACGCCAATCTCTTCTAATCCAATTTCATCCGTATTCGGACGACGGCCTACAGTAACAAGAACGTAATCAGCTTCGACTTTTTTCTCTTCTCCGCCTACTTCGTATGTAACTATAACGCCAGTAGCTGTTTCTTCAACGCCTTTTGCAGACGCTTTAACAACAACTTCAACGCCTTTTTTCTTCAAGCCTTTTTTAACGATTTGTGTCATTTGTTTTTCAAAGCCCGCAAGAATGTCATTAGCGCCTTCAATGATCGTTACTTTTGATCCAAGATTTGCATATGCAGATCCTAGCTCAGTACCGATATATCCACCACCGATAACTACAAGTTTACCCGGTAATTCTTTAAGATTCAAAGCACCTGTAGAATTAATAACGCGTTCTGTAAATTTAAACGTCGGAATTTCAATCGGACGTGAACCCGTTGCAACGATTGCATTTTTGAATTTATATGTTTGCGCTGAAGTTTCGTCCATCACACGTACTGTGTTGCTATCGACGAAATAGGCTTCACCTTGAACATATTCAATCTTGTTGCCTTTAAGAAGTCCTGCGACTCCACCAGTTAACTTGTTTACAACGCTATCTTTGAACGCTTGCGCTTTAGTGAAATCTAGTTTCACTTCCGTCGCTGTAATGCCCATTGAATCAGAATCTTGAGCATTTGCATAACGATGTCCAACAGCAATAAGTGCTTTGGAAGGAATACATCCCACGTTCAAGCACACACCACCAAGATCACCTTTTTCAACTACGATTACTTTTTGGCCCAATTGTGCCGCGCGAATTGCCGCAACATATCCTCCTGGTCCAGAACCTACGACGAGCGTGTCTACTTCGATTGGAAAGTCTCCTACTACCATTGTTTACGCCTCCATTAATAAAAGTTCCGGATTTGCGAGCAGCTTCTTAAGGTGATTCAACGCATTTTGTGCAGTTGCGCCGTCGATCATCCGGTGATCGAATACCAATGATAATGCTAACATAGGTGCCGCTACAATTTCACCATTTTTAACAATAGGTTTTTCTGCAATACGACCAATTCCAAGAATTGCAACTTCTGGATGATTAATAATCGGTGTAAACCATTGGCCCCCTGCGGAACCGATATTCGTAATCGAACAAGACGCACCCTTCATTTCTGCCGGGGATAGTTTACCGTCACGTGCTTTTACTGCGAGACTGTTGATTTCATCTGAAATTGCAAAGATCGATTTACGGTCTGCATGCTTAATGACAGGAACTAGAAGTCCACGATCAGTGTCAGCAGCAATACCTATGTTGTAATAATGCTTCTGAACAATTTCTTGAGTAGCATCATCAAGTGAGCTATTGAAGACCGGGAATTCGCGTAATGTTGAAACAAGTGCTTTCACGACATATGGCAAATAAGTAAGTTTAATATCTTTTTCAGCTGCAATGTCTTTGAACTTACGACGGTGTGCTACGAGTTCTGTAACATCCACTTCGTCAAGCAATGTTACATGCGGAGCTGTTTGTTTTGAATTGACCATTGCTTTTGCAATTGCTTTTCGGATGCCAGACATCTTTTCGCGTGTTTCAGGGAAATCTCCTTCTAAGTAAACTGGAGATTGGACTGTTTTTTCTTGTTCAACGCTTTCAGTTTGTCCTTTTGTTTGTGACGCATCTGCAGGTGGAGCCTCTTGAATTTGACCGCCATTTTGGAATGACTCGATATCTTCTTTCAAAACACGGCCATTTTTGCCTGATCCAGCAACTTGTTGAATTTCTACACCTTGCTCACGCGCAAATTTACGTACAGAAGGCATCGCAATAATACGGCGATTCGGATCGACGTCTGTTTTTGTTTGTGAACTTGCAGAAGCCGTAGTTGTTACCGATTCTTCTTTCGGTGCTTCTTCTTTTTCAATCTTCTGACCCGCTTCAGCTGTTGCTTGAACTTGTGCTTCAGTTTCAGCATTGTCGTCACCTTCAGTTTTCGCACTTTCATAACCAGGTGCGTCGAAACGGATCAATACATCTCCAACAATTGCTACAGTACCTTCAGAGACAACAACCTCTTCAACTGTACCCGTAACCGGTGATGGAATTTCCACTACTGCTTTATCGTTTTGAATTTCGAGTAGTATGTCATCTTCATTGATTTTATCGCCTTTAACAACAAACCACTTTACAACTTCACCTTCATGGATACCTTCACCGATATCTGGTAAACGGAATTCAAATGCCACAAGATTCACCCTTTCTTATCAAGAATTTTACTATTTTAGACACTTGGTTTAGATATTTAACATTCAAATTATCTAACTTAGAACGTCAATACTTTTTTAGCTGTTTCAATAATATCCTTCGCATTTGGAAGCCACGCATTTTCACCTTGAGCAAAAGGATAGACAGTATCAGGCGCAGTAACGCGCAATACAGGTGCTTCAAGACTCAGAATTGCACGCTCTGTAATTTCAGCTACGATATTCGCCGCAATTCCGGCTTGTTTTTGTGCTTCTTGGACGACAATTGCACGGTTTGTTTTCTCAACAGATGCAATTATAGTTTCGATATCCATCGGTTGAATTGTACGCAGGTCAATAACCTCAACAGAATAGCCTTCTTTTTCAAGTTCTTCAGCAGCTTTTAAACTTTCGTGAACCATCGCACCGTAAGTAATAACTGAAAGATCTTTACCTTCGCGTTTCACATCGGCTTTCCCAAGTGGGATTGTGTACTCTTCTTCAGGAACTTCCTGTCTGAATGACCGATACAGCTTCATGTGCTCAAGGAAGATAACTGGATTCTCATCGCGAATCGCAGAAATCAAAAGCCCTTTTGCATCATAAGGAGTTGAAGGGATAACAACTTTCAAACCTGGCTGTGATGCTACGATTCCTTCCAGACTGTCTGCGTGCATTTCAGGCGTTGCAACACCGCCGCCAAATGGAGAGCGAATTGTTACAGGTGCGTTATATCGTCCCGCACTTCTGAAACTCATACGCGCAAGCTGACCACTAACTGAGTCAATTACTTCAAATAGGAATCCGAAGAACTGGATTTCCATAACTGGACGGAAACCTGTGAACGCAAGTCCAATTGCAAGTCCGCCAATACCAGATTCTGCAAGCGGTGTATCAAATACACGTTCTTCCCCAAATTCTTTTTGTAAACCTTCAGTTGCACGGAAGACTCCTCCGTTATTTCCAACGTCTTCACCGAAGACGAGGACGTTTTCATCATTTTTCAGCTCCGTACGTAGAGCATCAGTTATTGCTTGAATCATCGTCATTTGTGCCATCGGTTACTTCGACTCCTTCTCTGTGTAAATATCTAGCTGCTCTTGCAAGTTGAAAGGTAATTCACCTTTGTACATGATATTAATGAAATCACTAACTTTTTGTTTAGGAGCTGCATCAGCTTCTTTTATCGCTTCTTTAATTTCTTCTTTTGCACGTTCAATAACTTCATTCTCTTTTTCTTCATTCCAAACCCCTTTAGCTTCAAGGTATGTACGGAAACGAATTAGAGGATCGCGTTTTTCCCATTCACTGTCCGTTTCTGATGTACGGTAACGTGTCGGGTCATCTCCTGCCATTGTATGCGGTCCGTAGCGGTAGCATAGCGCCTCGATAAGCGTTGGTCCATCTCCGTTGATTGCACGTTCTCGTGCGTCACGTGTAACCGCATACACCGCAAGTGGGTCCATACCGTCAACTAGAATACTCGGAATACCAGCTGCAATACCTTTTTGAGCAAGTGTTTTTGCTGCCGTTTGTGCAGAACGTGGAGTCGATATTGCGAATTGGTTATTCTGAATAATAAAGATTGCTGGTGAGCGGTACGCTCCTGCAAAGTTTATTCCCTCATAGAAATCACCTTGAGATGTTCCCCCGTCTCCTGTATACGTCACTGCAACTGCTTTTGTGCCACGTTTTTGGAAACCAAGTGCAATACCAGCTGCCTGAATATATTGCGCACCGATAATGATTTGTGGTGGGAATACATTCACACCTTCTGGAATATTGCCCCCTTGGAAATGTCCTCTTGACCAAAGAAATGCCATAGATAATGGTAATCCGTGGAATAACATTTGCGGAACATCACGGTATCCAGGAAGGATGAAATCCTCTTGTTCTAATGCAAACTGCGAAGCAAGTTGTGAAGCTTCCTGACCTGCAGTTGGTGCGTAGAATCCTAGACGACCTTGTCGGTTCAACGAAATTGAGCGTTGATCCAAAATACGTGTATATACCATACGTGTCATCAATTCGATAAGTTTTTCATCTGACAACTTTGGATCTGCTTCCTTATTAACAATTTCGCCTTCTTCGTTCAAAATCTGGAACATTTCAAACTTTTCTTCAATCGCGTGAAGTGTCTCCACCGGATCGAACTGCTTGCTTTTGTTTGCAGCCATTTCGGCAACTCTCCTTTATAACTGTATTATGAAACATTGGTTTAATAATTGGTACAATCTATTTCTAATTAAGTATAACTAAACAAAACTAAATGGTCAAACATAGTATTCTCAAGCCTAAATGAACTTCAAAATTATCCGAATTGACTGTTACTTTGAATCTGTATTAGCACAATAATACAACTGTATTATAATAGATTTCCAGTTTATATGATTCTATTGTCGTAGAATAAAACAGGACTAGGACTCTAAGCAACAATCCCCATCCCTTTGCTATTTACAATTATTTTCATTTCTCTAATTCGACAAAAACCTCATCTTTTAGCTGATTCATTTTTCCAGTTGCGTCATTGAAAGATGTCACTGCGGACTTGACTACGTCATTTTGAGAATTCACTTCACCTACTTTATCCCTAAGCTCCGTCATCTCTATTTCTTCAGTAATAAGCATTCCATACAATTCTTTTTGTAACGTTAAAAGTTCTTTGTATTGAGATATAAAATCCGAATGCAATTCATACCTTTCACTGATAGCATTCTTCAGTTCTTCAATACCTTTTTTGTTAGTTTCATCTGCTTCTTTGATAGCTTTATCAAGACCGTCTATGGAACCTTCTGCCTTATTAATGGATTTTTCTTCTCTTTCTATATGAGCGACACGGAGATCAAGTGAACTTTCAAGTTCAGTGACGTTCTTCTTGAGCACTTCTTTTTGTTCCTGAGTCAGCTCCATTGTTTCATTAAATAACTTTTGTTCTGTTTTTTCAAGCTCTGTCAATTCAGCTTGCCCATCCCGGTACTCTTTTTCAGCACTATTCATTTCTGCTAAAGCATCAGCCACTATCTTTTCGACCGACGTTCCGTAACTGCACCCCGAAAGTAACAATACTAGTGACAGTATGACTATCATTATATTTTTCCTCAAAATTAATCCCCCTCCAATTCCTTATAAACTATAGCGTTTTGGATTCTTGAATTCAAGTTTGCGTTTAAATTCTTTCACCCCATTTAACAATCGCTTATACTAATCAATATAGATAACTGAAAGGATGTTTGTACATTGATTTTAATGAAAGATATTGTTCGAGAAGGGCACCCCACTTTACGTAAACATGCCGAAGAAATGAAATTCCCTTTATCTTCAGCTGACCGGGAACTCTGCGAGGACTTAATGGAATACGTGATAAATAGCCAGATCCCCGAAATTAGCGAAGAGTTTGATCTGCGGCCCGGTATCGGAATCGCAGCCCCTCAACTCAATAAAGCGAAAAGGGCTTTTGCACTCCACATTACTGAAACTGATCAGGAACCGATTAGTTTTGTAGCTGTAAACCCCAAAATCGTCAGTCACTCCATCGAAAAAACCTATCTCGCTTCGGGTGAAGGTTGCCTTTCAGTTGACCGGGTAATTGAGGGCTATGTCCCTCGCTATGCACGAATTACTATTAAAGCTTATGACATTGATGGAAATGAATTCAAAAAGAGATTAAAAGGATTGGCAGCCATCGCATTTCAACATGAACTCGACCATTTGAACGGCATTATGTTCTTTGATCATATTGATGAAAACTTACCGTTTAAAGAAATTCCCGGCGCATCTCCTTTCGAACGGGATTGATTATACGACTTTAGATGTAAATTTTAATCTAGCTGAAATTCTAGAAGACCAAGATAAATGATGGATCTTTCAGCTTTGCTGAAAATCAAGAAGACCGAGATAAATGAAGGATCTT